>CALCEF010000256.1 GCA_937901365.1 uncultured euryarchaeote
CAATCATGTCTGCAAAAGCGACAGGGTCTAGGACTCTAAAGTCGGGCCTATAGCGCCGAAGCTGCCTTCTTTGCAGACGATTTTTTGCCAATATTATTGATTTTCGAGGCAAGTGAGATATTCGGTCTTCAGCAACCAAAATATGGTTTTCATCACGACGTGGAAGCGCCGTTGCAACCATGGTATCGGGTGCCCCTTTGCATAGATACCAACTCAATGCTGAGATTACGATTAAATCGGCATCTCCATGTTCAAGAATTTCAAGAGCAGATGTGAGATTCACATCAAATTTTACATCGATTTCAATGTCTTCCAGTGGCCTTGTTTCCATCCATTTTCGCACATGCGAACCCGTGGCTACTTCCTCGTCCCCGACGCAAACGAGACGAATCTGAGTTGGTTCCGCTTCCGCTCCCATATTCATCCCGCCGATGGCAGACACGCAACGTGCCCGGCTCCGGGCGGTAGCCACCTGTTGATATAGGCACCCCCCGTCGAAGGTTCAATGGCGGAAAATATCCTTGAGAATTCACTTCTCATCGAGCGTCGTATGGAGGTAGAATCTGCCATAGAATCCGTCGTCGAATCATCGATGAGTGGCCCGTTTTCCAGCGCCATGGAACTCGCCCGTGAAATTTTGCTTGCAGGAGGAAAGCGAATTCGCCCCGTCCTCACCTTGTTGGCCTACGATTTGGCAGGGGGTGACAACCGGGAAGAGGTACTCGATTTTGCAGTTGCAACCGAACTCATCCACACTGCAACCCTGATTCACGATGACATCTACGATGGTGCAAAATTGCGCCGAGGTGTCCAAACCTTACACGAGAAGCATGGTCTTGATCATGCGATTATTGGCGGCGATTTCCTTTTCGTCATGGGTTTTGGCCTCGGTGGTCGTTACGAGGAAAAAATCGTTCGAATCATGGCCGAAACCTGTGCCTCAATCGCAGCGGGCGAACTGAAACAAATTCAGCACATCTCCGATCTTTCAACCACACCAGAGGATTACTACGAAATCGTTCGAGGTAAAACAGCCGGCCCGTTTGCATCAGCCTGCGAATGTGCGGCGATTATTGCCGGTGCTTCCGACCGAGATGCTCTCATTCTGCGTGAATTCGGTATGGAATTGGGGATTGCCTTCCAATTGGTCGATGACATTCTCGATTTAACCGGCGACGAGCGTATGGGGAAACCCCGTGGTACCGATGTCCATGAGGGTAAAATGACTCTCCCAATCATTCACGCACTGACATTGTTGCACGGAGATTCACGCCGAGTATTGGCCGACGTATTAGCTGAATTTAGAGACGACAGGTGGGATGAACTTGAGGCACTACTGGAGCAGGGCGACTCATTTGGATATTGTAGAGTCTTGATTCACAATCATCTGGAGCGTGCCTTGAATCATCTCCACGAATTCCCCCAATCCGAGGTTAGAGACGTCCTTGAATCGATGACTCGGCAGGTGATGACGCGCAATGAGTAAATCCAATCATCATGATGTGATTGTAATCGGGGGCGGGCCTGCTGGCAGTACTGTCGCAAGGTATGCTTCGGCAAGGGGTGCTAATGTTCTGGTCATAGATGGTAGAGATCCCATCGGTACACCCTTACAGTGCGGCGAATTGGTCCCAAGTAATGATGAGATGAAGCGGCTTTGTCCAGATGTCCCTGACATGGATGAACTATTCCAAACACCAGAGGAAGCCATCTCCAGAATTTCCTCAAAAATGCACATCGTACCACCATCTGGCAAACCACTGAAATTTGATTTTGAGGGTTTGGTACTCAACCGGGTCGCGCACGATGAGGCTCTGGTTGAATTGGCCAAACAAAGTGGCGCGAAATATCTAGTGGATTCTCATGTGGAACGCGTTGAAGGTCACAATGTAATCGTGCGTGGGGGCGAGACATACTCTGCCAAGATTATCGTTGGTGCAGGAGGCCATAATGATCCACTAAGGCGTGATCACTGGAATGAATCGTCGCTAAAAATCCCTGTAAAATTCGTACTGATGGATGGGGATTTTGGCGAAGCAGTCGAACTCCATTTTGGCTCGATGGCTCCTGGTGGATATGCATGGATGTTCCCCAAATCCAGTGGTGCAAACATCGGACTTGGAATTCAACGCAGCTTCTCAAAAGGCCGAAGCCTAAACCAATATGCTGAGGAATTCATTTCAAAGTATGATGGAAACATTTCGTTCAGAGGCGCAGGTTCTCTACCGATGTCTGGTACAATTCGCACATTTGTCAAAGGCCACTACATGCTTGTGGGTGACGCTGCAGGGATGGTTCTCCCATCAAATGGTGCGGGCATAACAATCGCCATGATCGGTGGTCGAATCGCAGGCCAAGTCATCGCTGAACACTTGACTGAAGGGACATCTCTAGAAGAGTATGAGCAGAGATGGAATCAGCAGATGGGCAAAGTAATGCGAAATTCCAAGCGTGCGTTCCGATTTGGAAGTATGTTGTTCAGGCTACCAAATTGGATGCTCAATTTGACGTTTAACAGATTGACAAAGGGCGTCATATGGCGCGCGGTGACTTGCCGACGGATGTTTTGGCTATTCTGAAATTCAAATCAAATTTCCTTCTTAGCGGTCCATATCGTCGCCATTCCCGGGAAAACAACCTTTGCTTTCACGTCGGTAAATCCACAATCGTTTAGCATGCGCA
>CALCEF010000257.1 GCA_937901365.1 uncultured euryarchaeote
AGAAGAAAAAGTTTGGTTTCTACAGACAAGGGAGTCGTTCAAGAGAACCGTCAGTGGATACATGGAGTGATCACATCACAACTCATTGGAAATAGCAAAAATCACTCGAGAGTCTTCACAATTCGGAAACTCTGTCCGTGATGCCCCCAATGAACAACTCCTGGTTCTGTGAATTGGAAGTACTTGGTCATGAATTCCTTTCCGAGTTCAGGGTGTTCTTCTTCAAGGACGATTCTAATGCGAGTGCTCCATGTCCCGAAACTGCCAACCGCAGCTTCTCCACGAATACCGTCAACGAGCACGGAATACGGTGGTGTGGGCTCAGGTAGAGGTTCGGTGGACTGCGAGTCCATCATGTGTCGATCGACCTCTAAAGTGAGGTTTTCTTCGGTCGCTGGAATTGTGTTGTTAGGTTCAGATGCCATGAACAAGTCATGTTCTGGTCCGTTATCAACATTTGCAATATGGACAAGAGATGGCAGGAACATAGAGTGGAGAATTCAGTTCCTCTTCGGTCAGAGGTTCTCGACACGCGAAGCAAACCTCTGCCCCGGTCACGTTCATTTCGGGGTCGACTGCAACCCTGCGATCAAACACAAAGCAGTCGCCATCCCAGTGCGCACCACCCATCTCTTCGAAGTATCCGAGAACACCACCTTGCAATTGGCGAACGTCTTGGAAGCCCTCGTTGAGCATGACTGCACTGGCTTTCTCGCAGCGAATCCCGCCTGTGCAAAACATCACCACGGTTTTCTCCTTGTCGAGATTCGAATTCATCATCGCTTCCGGGAATGCTCGAAATGTGCTGATATTGAAATCGACAGCATTGTCAAAGGTGCCGAGACGAATCTCGTAATCGTTGCGCGTATCGAGTACAGTGATGTCTCGACCCTCGTCCAACCATTGTTTGAATTCCGCGGGTGAAATCGGTTCACCGGTATGCTCAGCGGGTCGAATTTCATCCATTCCCATTGAGATGATCTCTTTCTTGAGGCGCACGTTCATTCGACGGAAAGCGAGTTTTTCACTGTGTGATACTTTGAGTGGAATATCGACAAAACGCTCGTCTTGCTCAAGGTATTCGATGAATCCATCAATGCCTGCTTGGTCTCCACAGAGGAAGAAATTGATGCCTTCTGTACTCAGCAAGATTGTACCGAGTAGCCTGTTCTTTTCACAGGCGTCGCGGAATGGTTGACGCAATTCATCACGGTCAGGCAAATCGACGAATCGATAGCCAGCGACGTTGACAAATGGTTCACTCATCTCAATCCTCATCCTCGCGCCAATCGGGTTCCTGTGCATCCTGCTTGGCCCATAGTACATCATCGATTCGGAGAACCGAAATCGCGGCTTCTGTCGCACCTGCAATCGCATGTCGAGTGACACTCAACGGCTCAGTAATCGCCGCCTCGCCCATGTCACTGGCCAGTCCAGTGTTCACATCGAGACCTTGCCATGCAGAATCATTCTCGGCTTGGGCTGCTGTGATTTTCAGAAGTTCATCAATTGGATCAAGTCCGGCGTTTTCTGCCAAAATTCGTGGAATGGATTCGAGCGCTGCGGCAAAACCCTCAATCGCCATTTGTTCTCGACCGGGGATGGTCTCTGCATATCGACGTAAGCGGCGCGCCAATGCGATTTGCGTGGCCCCTCCACCAGGCAATAACTGGGGTTCGCGAACCAATTGGCAAGCCACGCCAAGTGCATCATCGAATGCACGCTGAGCTTCTTCCAATCGCATCTCGGTTGAACCGCGAATCACCACGCTCACACCTTGGGTTTGTGAGCCCTCGAAAATTGTGTGTTCGACACCCAGCCATTTCTCTTCGCGGATTGAGGCAAAGTGACCCACATCTTCGTCTTGGATGTCTTCAACATCGAAAATCGGTCTCGCTCCTGTGGCTCGACAAAGATGCTCTATTTCCGGGCGTTCGACCCGACGATAAGCAAGAATTCCTGCTGCAGCGAGCATTGAATGGGCTTCTTCTTCAATACCATCTCGGGTGACCAAGCAATCGATGTTGGCCGCCTTTAGGGCATCAACTCGGCCCTGTAGGTCTGCGGTTTCGCGCGCGTGGAATGCTTCGATGGCACCAAGATTGGTGATTTTCAAACTGGCCTCGATTTCTGGCCTGCGCTTTTCGATCCCCCCATCCAAAATCAAAATACGACCTGCATTTGGTTTCATCTCCATCTCACGATGTACGCGGGCTTTAACGAGAACGATCCCAGGAATCAATTCGCTGTCTTTGATGGAACCACTTCGTTCGGTTAGAATACGGACATGCTCAACATCTCCTGAACCGGTCGATTGTGCAGCAGCATGTGCAAGTTCGGCGAGAATGGTTTGCATTCCCCTGTCGCCCTTGCCTGCCAAGCTGGTCTTCACTGAGGAAAGTGAGGTAGACTCATTCGCTGAAATTGATATTTCATCTAGGACTTGCTCAATTTCGGGCCCACACATTCGATATCCGCTGGCAATCATCGTTGGATGTACGCCTCGATCGACCAATTCTAACGCATTGACCAGCAGTTCAGCGGTGAGGACAACGGTCGTGGTGGTTCCATCCCGAACCTCATCATCCTGAGCGCGCGAGGTTGAAATCAGCATTTTTGCCGTAGGGTGCTCGACTTTTGCTGTCTCCAATACGGTCACACCATCGTTGGTAACGAGGGAGGAGCCGTCAGCCCCTACGAGCAACTTGTCGAGGCCTTTTGGCCCTAGAGTGCTACGAACAGCATCTGCGAGTGCAACGGCTGCAGCGACGTTGTTTCGCAAGGCTTGACGCCCTGCTACACGCTCCGTATCCGCCAAGACCTTGTCTTGATCCTGCTGCACCATCGACCGCCCCACCCGTATCCTCGTCTTGAATCCGACGCCTTCCAATGCTTCATATAGGTCTAGATTGTGCCACTATACAACCGCGAGTTAAGTAGTTGGGGTGAAGGCATGAAGCGAGATGAATGGGAAGAACAAATTCTGAAGCAAATGATTGAGATGTTCAAGCAGATGGGAATCGACGTCAACGAAGACGATTTGACCCGTATGATGAACCAAATTCAATCCCAATTAGAGGGCATGGGGTTCGATCCTGAGAAGGTCAAATCTGGTGATGTCAAGATCAACCTCCAAGGTGATTTTGCAGGTCTTGGTGAGATGTTCGGTAAGGGTGGAGACTTCAGTGATATTTTCTCCAAGATGGGTGTCGATGTCAAGATGGGACAACAGAACGCACCTGAACCGGAAGAAGTGAAGTTCGTTGAAGAGCCCGAAGAATCGGAGGACCTCAAGCAGGTTCCAATCGCCGACATCTATGTCGATGGTAGTTCGATGAACATCACAATCGATATTTCGCGACATGACGAACTGGATGACTCAGAACTCGAACTTAATCTCACAGGGGGTGGCTCGACTTTGCAGTTGATGCGCACCACACAAATGCGCCCGTTGCAGCGCTTTGAGTTACCCAAGGCGGCTGAGAGCGTGGATGGTTGGGAATTGAACAATGGTATTCTCGACATCACTCTCACACTCCGTGATGAAACCGAATCCGCAACAACACAAGGAGGAAATTGAAATGGCAAAAACATCCGTAATTGGAATTGATCTAGGAACGACAAACAGCTGTGTGGCCACCATTGAAGGTGGGGAAGCGATTGTAATCGCCAACGCCGAAGGTGCACGAACAACACCCAGTGTTGTGGCATTCGCCAAAGATGGTGAGCGCCTGGTTGGTGTGACCGCAAAAAGGCAGGCTGTAACCAACAATGAGCGGACATTCATGTCTGTCAAGCGAGAGATGGGAACAAATTGGAAAGAAGGGGTGGATGATAGTGAATACACTCCACAGGAAATTTCTGCATTTATTCTACAGAAGTTGAAGGCTGACGCGGAAGCTTATCTTGGACACGAGGTCAAGCAAGCTGTTGTGACCTGCCCGGCTTACTTTACCGATGCACAGCGCAAGGCGACCAAGGATGCCGGGCGCATTGCAGGTCTAGAGGTTCTCCGAATCATCAACGAGCCGACGGCGGCCGCATTGGCCTATGGTGTTGACAAAGAGGACGATCAGACCATTCTTGTGTTCGATCTTGGTGGTGGGACGTTTGATGTGTCCGTACTCGAAATCTACCAAGTTGACGACCAACCACAAATCGAAGTGAAGGCAACTGCTGGTAACAATCGCCTCGGTGGCGATGACTTTGATGAGCGTGTAATTCATTGGTGCGTCTCTGAATTCAAGAAGAGCAGTGGTATCGATTTGTCAGGAGACAATCAGGCCATGAGCCGACTCAAGGAAGCGGCTGAGAAGGCCAAGATTGAGTTGTCAGGTACACAAACCAGTCACATCAACTTGCCATTCATCACCATGAAGGACGGCAACCCTGAGCACCTAGACTTGAATTTGTCACGTGCGCAGTTTGACGATTTGACTGCTGATCTAGTTGAAGCGACAATGAAACCCACACAACGTGCGATGAAGGATGCTGGGGTCAAAGCAGGGGACATCGACAAGATTCTTCTCGTCGGTGGAAGCACTCGAATCCCGGCCGTTCAGGCTGCGATTGAGAAAGAAACCGGCAAGGCTCCATTCAAGGGAATCAACCCCGATGAAGCGGTTGCTATGGGTGCAGCCCTGCAGGCTGGAATCATCGTTGGTGACGAAGGAGTGACCGATGTATTGCTACTTGACGTCACACCACTCAGTCTTGGAATCGAGACACTCGGCGGTGTTTCAACTCCGATGATTGAGCGAAACACAACCATCCCCACACGCCGATCCGAAGTTTTCAGCACAGCTGCAGATAACCAGCCGGCTGTCGAGGTTCACGTATTGCAGGGTGAGCGAAAGTTCGCCAAGGACAACGTCACACTGGGCAAATTCTTCCTTGAAGGAATCCCCCAGGCACCGCGCGGCATCCCGAAGATTGAGGTCACATTCGATATCGATGCAAATGGCATCGTCAGTGTGTCCGCCAAGGACATGGGCACGGGCAAAGAGCAGTCGATTCGAATCGAGAGTGCGACCAGTCTTAGTGAGGATGAAATCCAGCAGAAGATCTCAGAAGCAGAGCAGTTTGCTGCAGAGGATGAGGAGCGACAAAAGAAGGTGGAACTTCGTAACACTGCGGACAATATCGTTTACCAAACCCGTCGAACGCTGAAAGAAGCCGGAGACAAACTCGAAGGTGAAGACACATCGGCGGTTGAGGACAAACTCACCGAACTTGAAGCCATGATTCGTACCGATGATGGCCCTGTATCTGATGATGAACTCGATGAGGCTGCCATTCAGGCCAAGGTTCAGGAATTGGAAGAAGCCATGCACGGAATCTCAGCGAAGTTGTACGAAGCAGCAGCAGCAAATGTGGCCGAGGAAGGCAGCGGCGATCATACCGACATCGATGACGATGTTGTCGATGCTGATTTCGAAGTTGTCGATGATGACAATGACGAATGATTACTCGGTAATCAACCGGTGAAGCGTTCGAACATGAATGCCAGTTGCGCCATTGGCAACCATGGCGTTCGTTGAGGCACCCCAAGCCGTTCCTGCGATGTCTAGATGTGCCCACGGTATTTGTTGACCATCTCTCTCCTGTACGAATTGTTTGAGGAAACCTGCTGCTGTACAGGCGCCCCCCCATCGACCCTTGCCCAAGTTCTGAACAT
>CALCEF010000258.1 GCA_937901365.1 uncultured euryarchaeote
GCAAATGATCCAGAATCGTCATCGAACCCTCAAGGTGACGTTCAGACATGACTGGCCCGAAAACCACACATGGATTGATTGAGACATATCGTGGCTTTTCATCTTCAGATTTTGATGCGACCCACCCTCTGGCCAACATTTCCGCACCCGCCTTAGCAAACCCGTAAGCGTTTGAATTGACTGAAGCATCGTCACACCAATCCTCGTAATTGAACACCCGACCACTCTTGAAGTGAGTTTGTCGAACAGCGGCGACCGACGAGGTGTGCACCATTCGTTCGATTCCACCCACCGCATCGATTGCATCGACGAGATTCTGCGTTCCCTGAACCGATGGATCAACCACCTGAGTTTGCGCATCATCTACGCCAACGTAGAGCGCAGCAGCACAGTGAACAACATCGTCACACCCTTTGACGGCAGCAACCACAGAATCGCTCTGTAGCAAATCCAT
Organism: uncultured euryarchaeote; assembly: GCA_937901365.1. Classification (GTDB taxonomy): domain Archaea; phylum Thermoplasmatota; class Poseidoniia; order Poseidoniales; family Thalassarchaeaceae; genus MGIIb-P. The sequence goes on from CALCEF010000258.1 coordinate 455, forward strand.
CTGCACGATTTCCAATCGCTCCGAACCAGGCAGCGACTTGAGGAACTCAGCATTGGCTGGATTGCGAACCGTCCCGCGAACGGAATGTCCTTGTTCGAGCAATTCACGAACAACGTGCGAACCGATGAACCCAGCCGCACCCGTCACCAGAACAGTACCTGCCATGGCACCGCCTCCGCCATACCTATCATCAATCAATCGAAACGACTCGTTCTTCTCTCATCGCCACATCTGCGGCATAGGCAATCAGGTGGCTATTGATTGAATCGGACAGTGAAGTGGTGGAAATTGAACCACCCTCGCCCCGCACGACACTGAGGAAATCAGCTACCAATCGGAGATCCCCACCACCATGCAAATCTCCTAACAACCCGATTTGAATTTCTTCATCGATTGTTTCCGTGCCAGCGACAGCACCGGGCTTTGAGATCGTGAACTTCCCTTCCATCATGTCGCCGTAGATTTCCCCTTTTGTTCCAGTAATTTGAATCCGGCGAGTACCTTTAGCGGAATTGGTCACCATGTCATGTGTCGCTACACAACCATCCTCGAATTCGACGATGACGGATTGCCGATCGACCACATCATTGTCACAATGCCAAACACATCGACCATAATCAGAATCAGCTACGTGCGCAAGCCTCGCATCGGAATCGACCTCTTCTCCGCGCTCATAACTCTCCTCACCAGCCATTGCGTAGAATGACCACATTCCATTGTCAACATGATGCCGAATTGCGGAATATTCGCAATCCCTCTCAATAGAACAATCCACACACCGCAAAGCAGAACCCTCCGGCGCATTGTCCGAGTTGAAGAAATGCCTGCCGCCGAACGACGCGACCTTTTTCGGTTGTATTTCCGATGTCATCCAACAGATCAAATCCAGGTCATG
>CALCEF010000259.1 GCA_937901365.1 uncultured euryarchaeote
GAATCGGAATCACATCTGCACTTGTTGCACGAGGATGGACTGTAGAATTCATGAGCCCAGATGGTGACCATGTCGTCGATAGGTCAAGCAAACTTGGAAGAGGTCATCGTAGTTTTACTCGTAATGTATCCTCCAAGTTGCAATCGATGGATTTGCAATCATTTTCTCTAGCGATTGTTGAATGGACCGGTGTTGAGGGCGCGGCGGGAACTCTGGAAAAGGCTGGATTACCGTGGATTATCATGGACCGAAGTCCACCCGTGGTATCGGGGTTCATTGGATGGTTGCAAACAAAACAATACAATAGGGCATGGAATATTGCGCGCTCAAAGAGTTCTGGGCGTGCTGTAAAAAGTCCATACATGGAATCTTCACAACCTTGGGGTCGCCCGTCTGCTATCGTTCCAGCTGGAGTTGATTTATCCGTATTTGAAACCGCAAAGATGAACGAAAAACCACTGGTGATTTGCCATGGCTCACTCGATCGTTCTCGAGAACTTCATCGATTGGCAAAGATGGGGGTCAACCTCCTTCTCTTTGGAGAGGGAAACGATTCACAACGACTATCGAAAATGACTCGTGTTGAAGGTCCTGGTGAAGTTGCACCACGTTTGGCAGCGGCAGATATTGGCGTAATGCATCTGCCAAATCGAGATGTTTGGAAGCATGCATCGCCTCTGAAAGTGGCTGAATATGCTGCATCGGGATTGCCGGTTGTGGCATCAGATGTCAGCGGCTTGGAGCCCTATCGAGAAGCCGAGTGGTTGACCTTGATTCCACTTGGAGATGATTTGGTCTGCAAACAAACACTCCACGCATTGTGTGCACTTCCTCTTGAAGAACGGCGGCGACTGGGAGCGTTGGCTCGCGAGGAGGCGGTGCGCAGCATGTCTTGGGAGCGGTGTACAGAATCACTACACCGAATGCTGCTCGAGGTGAAGAGGTGAGTCGAAGGGTTCGGCTTGAGCGGGATACGCTTTGGCTCTCAGCTGCAGATATGGCCGCACTATTGGTTGGAATTGCAGTTCATGTTGTTCTGACTCAAACCTTCACCGATGGTGATTATGGTCGTTGGGTTCTGCTTCTGGATCTGTTCTATGTAACGGCAACAATCGTCGATCTTGGTCTACCCACCCTCATCGGTAGAGACGGCGAAAGATTGGGCTCCGGTTCGCATGATTTGGTGCATCGATGTCTGCAAATTCAAGTCCGATTCGCACTTCCAATCATTGTAGCCAGTGGATTGATTGGTTGGGTGTGGATTGGTGAATCAACGACATGGCTTGTGGCATCTCTCATACTTGCACTCTCCGCCTGTGTTCAAATTCTAACCTATGCGCATCGTGCTGCTCTACGGGCATTGGGAGAATCCCGACAGGAAGCTGTAGTTCG
>CALCEF010000260.1 GCA_937901365.1 uncultured euryarchaeote
TGACTTGCGAAACGTCTCCATGTGTATTTTGGCAAAGAGCCGCCAATAAATCTCCTCGCAGTGCACCAATCAAAGGCGACACAGGTCCGTGACCGTGTTCGCTCAATGCATCGATGAAACCCGCAAGCCAAGCATCACCACCGCCGAGATTTTCGAGGGGAGTGTGAATGATTGCGTCTTCCTCAGTAGAATCCGTACCGAATGCATGAGACACAACAGACCAGCGTTTCTGTTGACCATTTGCTTCAGGTCGTTTGAACGTACAGCAAAGATGAGGGATGAGGAATCGTCGACGAAGTTCGACAAGAGCCTCGATGTTTTCCTCATAGTTGGAGGGGAGATTCATTCCTTCAAGCTCAGCAATTTTTGCCAGACTGTCTGGTGAAAGAACCAGAACGTGGAACATACGCATGCGTGGTCGCACGACCCCCCACAATTCCTCAATGGTTCCAAGAGCAGGCCGGTGATTCAAGTCCAATGCAATCAATGTCCCATCCAATTCTGCAAAGGTCAAAGCTCCACCCCAAGCCGAACGCGGACCATCGCCAAGCAAGGGAGTGATTCCACTCATGACCAACCAGCGAGCACCTGTGAGAATCCCTCTCCAGTCAAAATCATCCGGTTTGAGATTAGCAAATGCAGAATTTGAGCGATCGTATTCGACGGTCTTTGCCATCTGATCGACATCATATGTTCCGATTGGGAAATTGGACTGACGCACATCGAGATAAACGCCACACTCTCGTGCAGTCGTCTCAACCATCGTCATCTCTTCAGGAACCGCACTAATCCACGATGCGCTGACGCCCAAGCGAGCAAGCGCACAGGCGACATTGTATTCCGCACCACCGGGGGTGATGACCCCATTCGAATTGCGCAGCATCGCTTCCCCGAAGCAAACCACTCGGCCAGGGGGTGCCTGCATGAGTCTGCCTAAGTGCCTCTAATCCTCAATTCTTCGCCCCAAGTCTCTTGTCGGTTAGATTAAGAAGTCCGCCCTCAAGGCAAGAACATGCACGCAAGTGGTAAGATATTCATGGGCATTGGCCTTGTTCTATTTTTGATTGGAGGCGTAATGGCCGCATGGGGATATGCAACTGTCGAAGATGCAGGTGAATCTTTAGAAGAAAATGAATGGGCTCTTGAGGGAGTAACCAGTGGAACGATCGAAATTGTTGATGATGATGGCGAAGGAGAAATTGGCTTCTCAATCTTCATTGAAGGTACCTATACTGATGATAACGGGGATGAAGATTGGGACCATTGCGACC
>CALCEF010000261.1 GCA_937901365.1 uncultured euryarchaeote
TTTGCGAATGTATTTGCGAGCAAGGTTTTGGCAAGTCCAGGGAAATCTTCCAACAGCATATTTCCATTTGAAAGGATGCCCACACTAACCCGAAGCAGGTTTTCCTCTTTGCCAATGATTACCTTTGCGACCTCGCCCATCAACGCATGTGATATTTGACTGACGGTTGAAATCAAATCTTTCGTGCGGCCTGTGCCTGCTTGTGCCATCCCTGCTGACATGGTATCACCTCGGGTCCTAACCCAGTGCAGGACCGTCCGAGTTCATACTTCAACGTTGGGGGTAGGGGGGTCATGCAATCATCACAGATTTCAATCTGTGATTAAGCATCTAAATGAGACACTGCGGTCCATTAGCGGCCCCAAAAATGGTCCTCGGCACGATGTAGAGTCGTCAGTTCGTCGAGAACCTCTTGTTCGGTTGAAGTCAACTCGAGTTTTCGGAGCCTCCTCGCATGACTTGCAGGCACATCTACGAGAAGAATGTCTTCTTCATCGATTCCTCTTCCAACAGTTGCACCTTCAATTGCAATTGCAACTTCATCACCCTGCTTTGCTTCCTTGTGAGAATTATCTCCAATCCGAATAGATTTGACTTGACCGACTTTTACACCATCAATTGTGAGAAGTCTTTGTCCAACGTGGAGGCGCCCACCCAATATTCGGACACCCACCACCGCCGGTCCTGATCGACGGAAAATGTGGTCTGCGAGAATCTTGATTTTACCGGGGTAGACAATTTTCTCGCGCTTTTCTTCTTCTAACTCGATTTTCCTCTTTTCAGTCCAACTCTCAAATTCTTCCAGTATGTGATAGATGATTTCAGATCCAATATGGACGACATCACAATCATCCTTCTCCAATTCTTCGGATGTTTCTGTTTGTGTGCCAGTGCTGAAAGCAAGAATCACTTTGTGTAAAGGGTTTGCAGCATTTTCTGCACTACGCAAATCACGTTTGTTGACGGGACCTATTCCAGCATTACGAATGGGAACAGGGTTCTCTAGGTTGCGAAGTTCAAACGCGAGCGCTTCAAGGCCACCCAAAGTGTCAGCCTTGATGACAATCCCTTCCTCTTCTAATTCAATACTAATTTCCGATTCTTGGTCAGCCGCGTCGATTGCCTCTTCCCTCTGTTTCTCATCACTTGAAAGTACGCGCAACGTTGTTCCTGCGAGCACACCATCCAAATCAGGTGCTGCTAATTTTAATCCTGCAGCAGCCTCCACGGTTTCAATTGTATCCCAACGGTCACCTGCATCCCGCATCTCGGCCATTCCACGTGGCCTAAACAAACCGCGCACTTTCGTTACCTTGGAACCTTGATCAGTGGCAATGACAATTTCATCTCCTTTCGACACTTGCCCCCGATAGAGAATTACATCCAGTGTTTTCCCCAGTCCCCGTTCTTCCTTCATCTCAAGTACGGTTCCTTCGGATGCACCTTCAACATCAGATAATTGTTCATCCAAGAATTTCTCAGCTAAACCAATGGTAATTGCAAGCAAATCTTGCATCCCCTCTCCATCCTTTGCTGAACAGGGGACTAAAGCGATGTTTTGAGTATAATCTGAAATCTTATTGTACATGTCTAAATTGAATCCTTGCTCTCCAAACTGCCCAACGAGATGCCAAAATTTCTGTTCAAACAAACCTTGAGCATGTGCATCTTGATCCTTCATAGATTCAGCTGCAGAACGCCCTTCGACACAATTCCAACCATGAATCCTGTCAACCTTGTTTGCACAAACAACGAATGGTGTTTTGGCATTCTTCAATATTCGAATGGATTCCAGTGTCTGTGG
>CALCEF010000262.1 GCA_937901365.1 uncultured euryarchaeote
CCAGTCCAGTTGCAATCGGTATCCTACTCGGTAGTGCTGCGCTCGGTGGCACACTCGCGGGAGCGACCGCAACGGGTGTATTGATGGCTCTGTTCATGGCAAACGCCGGTGGAGCATGGGACAATGCCAAGAAGGCCATTGAACAAGGTGAAATTGCAGGTGCAGCAAAGGGCGACGACGCCCACAACGCTGCTGTAGTTGGCGACACCATCGGTGACCCCTTCAAGGATACAAGCGGTCCATCACTGAACATTCTCATCAAGTTGATGAGCATCGTCAGCGTTGTCATCGCAGGCCTACTCACCAAGACTGGAGAACTCGGCGCACTTTGAGCAAGTGTGAAGAGAAACACACGGCAAGGGGTTCCATATGCGTGCCCCTATGATGGTCCTGCTGATGCTCAGCATCAGCCTTGCGGGTTGCCTTGAAAGTGGTGATTCTACCAATCAAGGCCCAGGGCATGCAGATCTCACCTCTCCAGCGGAATGGCAAATTGGTCAATGGTGGCTATACACATTCTCAACACCGGACTGGGAAGATGATTCGGCTCGACTTGTCGTCGCAGAAGATGACGCTGAAGATGGCACAGCATACATGTTGGCAATTTCCAGTGAACGAGAAGCGAAGAGACACGCCGTACTCAATCACAATCCGTTCTTGGGCCGTATTACCCATGACAATCTGTCAGCATTTGAGAATGGAGAACCACAATCCGTTCTGAATTTCCCACTCGATATGGGGAAGAGTTGGTCCTTTACCTTGTTCGGAATTGATTGGAATACTGAAGTCATTGGTTCTTCAAATGGGAGGGCCACAATGACTGCAACTTCATCCGATGGGCAAATTCTAACCTATACCTACGATGGTTGGGCTGGATTCATTGGTTCCCTCGTATGGTATGATTCGCAAGATATCCTCCAACTTCGGATGGTTCTAACCGGCAATGGTTTTGATCACACAGGTAATGTTTGGTTCATTCGAGCTGGCGATATTTTCGCAGAGGAATGGGACCATGCTGCAGGCGCTCCTGATGTCGAGATTACCGATTCGTTCTTTGTTGGTGACCACCCAAGTCAAGGCCCCTATGACGAGATGATTTACTGGCTTGATGCTGAGATGGGCGGCGGTACTAGTTCCGGTTCCCTCACACTTCGAGATCACAATTCCGCCTCTGCCCTCACCAGACAATGGGGCGCGGGCGCCAAGGAATCAGGAAATCTTGGAACGATTCCTTACCCGAGTGGCGAATACACCCTCACCATTACCCAAACAGGCAATTCGTACATTCGTTTGATTGTGGCTGGCGGTTTGACTGAATCTTGGGAACTGTGAGGGATTCGATGGGCACCTTGGTCATGCTTCATGGCCTTACGGGCACGGCTGAGATGATTCGTCCACTCGGCGAGAGCCTATGCCCTGAGGGTTGGGAACTTCTCTTGCCAGAAGGCCCCCTTGTTCATCCAAAGCGAGGTCGCGGTTGGTGGATTCGAGATGCCCCTCCTGAAGTACCTCTAGATGAATCGACATTTGCTCAAATCGCTGAAAGCCTCTCATCATTGGAACCACAAATTCCCGAGGGCCCCCTTATCGTAGGTGGTTTTAGTCAAGGAAGCGCTCTTGCACAAGAATTACTCTCCACAGGTTGCGGGTCTCAAATCCATGGTATCCTTGTCATTGGAGGAAAGAGTGCGAGACCTGAAATTCTTCGAGCAGCGCTCAAGGATTTGCCCCCTCGTCGCCTATTGTCAATGCATGGGGAATCCGATCACCTTGTCCCATTATCGCAGGGAGACGAAACCGTCGAAATCTTCCGTGAGGCCAATTGGGACGTCACCGTTCTGCGACACAAAAAGGGCCACATGGTCAACCTCGCTCAACAACAGGAACTGGTTGATTGGGTTCAGATGACGGCCAATCTCGTAGACAACGGTTCATGAAGGTCCACTTGTTCCAACGACCATGAGCGACCGTGCAATGGCCCTGTTGAATCGAGCCGATACCGATTTCTTCATCGTCAGCACCAATGTTTGTCCATATTGCTTCAAGGCCAAGCGATACCTCGATGGTCACAGACTTTCTTGGACAGAGGTCAATGTTCAGAACGATCGCCAATTGAGAATGGAATTTGTTGCGATGACTGGCCATCGAACAGTCCCAGTTGTCTTCGATATACGTGGCGATGAACCGATTTTTGTTGGCGGTTCGGACAATTTAGAGGATTACCTGTAATCACACAAGTTCTACATCGGCTGCGATTTTCTCCTCCGAGTTTCCAAGTACACGTCGAGTTTCATCAGGATCGATGAACATCACACTGAGGATGATGATAGACTCAAAGACTGCACTCAGCAGAATCAGAGACGCATAGTTGAATCGATTCGCGAAAACGTCTGTCAATGCGTACCCAATCACTGCTGAGAGATTCATCATCGCCATGTAGGCGGTAAATTGCGTCCCACCCACTTCGGGCCAGGTGATTTTCATCATCAAGGAGTAGATGTTGATTGAAGCCATACCCCAAATGAATGTGTGGACTGACCATAGTGAAATCAAGAATACACTGTTGGTCCAAAGCGGTTCAGAAAGTCCCCAACAAACGGTGAGTAAAGTCCCTCCAAGAGCGGAATAAATGATGACCGATTTCCCTCCAAATATCTTACCCAATTGTCCTCCTACAACATATCCAATCATCAGAACAATGAGAAGCAAGCCACCTTTTGTAGCATTGAAATATTCTTCATTCCAACCCAATTCCTGCACAAATAGAAGTGGCAATACTGGGACCAAAAAGTACGACAGAGAAATCGTCAGACTGAGGACAATACCCAGTTGAGTCGAGCGGAGTGAGAATGCTGTTCGTATATTGGATAGGATTTGTGCGAAGTTACGCACCTCCTCCTCGTCCTCTGACCACAACTCCCGCTCAGATTTGTTCCATGGGAATCGGATATCGCCCGGCCTCTCAGTCATGAACAGAGGCGCCATCATGATCAGCAGTAGGATGGGAATTTGGAGTAGAATCGCACCTTTTATTCCTACAAATCCAATGATGGAACCTAGACCTGCACCACCAATCATTCCGCCAATAATTTTTGAACTGAACATGTAGCTATTGACTTTCTCAAATTCATCGGAACGCAGTATATCGACAGCCAATGCATCGGTGCTAACATCTTGCAAGGATGTGAAAATGTTGTACACGAGGAAAATTCCTGCTACTGTTTTGAAGCTAGTACTGGGGTCAGGAATCAATAGAATCAGAGAGAGTGTGAGAATCATACCTGTTTCTGCAAACAATATCCAAGGCCTTCGCCGCCCCATGGGGCGATATTGGAATCGATCAATCACTGGCCCCCACAGGAACTTGAACGTCCAAGGCAGTGTCCCCATCAACAACAGTGTTGCAATCATTCCTGCTGAGACACCTTCACCAGCGAGGTACGTCACAAAGGTCACGGTGATGAATCCCCAAGGGATTCCTTGGGCGATGTACAAGACGCACAGTGTGACGACCCTAGAGCGATAACTCTCAACCAATGAGTTCCCATCGCTTGACGTAGTTTCCAACTCCTTGGTCAGGCCCTCTTCTTCCTCGTCGATGATGAGCCCCAACTGAAACTCATCTCTTCTAACAGTGATGAATCCAACCAATACGAGCAATCCGATGAGCCATGGTAGGAAGCAAACAATCGAAATTTGCCCCATTCCTGTGAAAGTTGTTTCATCACTCTCTACATCTGCACCCGTTGCAGTTGTATCCCAATCCCACCAAGCCATGGTCGCAACGATATCTAGGCCTGTTTGCAACCCCGATTCGACATTGGGCCTTCCGCCCGCCATCGTGTTGACAGTGGTTACAGAATCGGCTTGGGAGTGCTTCGGCGTTTGCTCACAAGTATCTCCTTCTTCGTGGATATACTGGTGCTGCCCACGTATCCAGGTTGCCGTATGGTTGTGCATGATGAAATTGTAGTGGTCCGAATTCCCCTTTGTATCATCGATGACCCTGACCCATTCTTCCGGATGCGATAAATTGGTGTTGATCTCTTTGAGGTGATTTTGGAACCACTCCGCATTGGAGATCATTTCGTCTGTGACTTCGAGCCCCTCATTTTCGTAATATGACCAATCATCGATGGGTGAGGTAAACATGTACAGAGTCCAATATTCCTCATCACACCCTGAAAGTTGACTAGCCAATGGTGTAGGGACGGGCCAGTTGAGTGCAAACATGTCGAGGTTGACGTAGGTTACATTGACGTGTTCTGGGATTTGCTCTTGAACAAAGTGCAGACTTCCTTTCCCTCCACCTTCTGGGCTACTGGATCCCTGCCATTCCTCATAGTCCCACCATCCCAATTTCCAGGTATGCAGAGGCGTTCCATTCCATTCAGCAAACGTTCTTGCCAATTCCAGTAAAGCACCTGAGCCAGTACCATCGTCGTAGGCACCAGTGTTGGTACAACCAACGTAGGTCTGCCCAATCAGTGGTGGTGGGGAGTAACAGATGGCATCATGGTGCGCCCCCACTACAATCCAATCATCCTCTAATGTTCCATTGATGGTCACGACAATGTTTTCGCAATTCTCACAGACCTGTGTTGTGAATGGCTGCCGCTCCACATCATAGCCCATGGACTCAAGCTCACTTGCAATCCAATTGCGAGCGTTGGTGTTTGCAGTAGTGTCGATTTTTCGATAACCAAATTCAGTCAATGAGACCATGTTGTCGTATGCGTTACCGCCTTCGGGCCAGGCTGGTGGCGTTTCTTGTTGCACCTCAACAGGTACGATTTCACCCGGTAACAAAGCGGTCAATAGCAGGGTGAGCACGAGTAGCACGGAGTGCTTCCCACTGCGAGACATCGCTTGAGCGACTCAAGGTAGTCATCTTGAGGCTTCGCCTCAAGCGGGTGCGCTCGCACGAGGGTGAACCTGAAGGGCAAGGAGCGCTTCGGCAGCGTATGGCTGACTGGGTAGTACCCGAATCACGCACCCAACCCGTCAACCGCGGTGCTGGATTGAGGTTGGAAATGGAATCCCCAATCGACTCCCGGATTGCCGCATGGTGGCTCACTCAAGCATCTTGGATGGTCCGTTTCCAGAACGGCCCCCTCGTTCTCATCGATCCTTGGTGGCGGGACTTGTTTGCCGGTGATCGTTGGGGCAAACTGCTCGGAGAGTTTCCACTCGAACCCGAAGAGCACCCTGAGCCTGATTTGATTCTATGCACACATTGGCATGATGACCATATTTGCCCTGTATCGATACCCCGTTTGGCTACCCATTTCCCCTCTGTAAAATTCGTCGTTCCAAATCGTTCAATAGACCTCCTAACAGGATGGGGAATTTCTGAAGATCGGATCATACCGATGAAGGGTTCCGATTCGGTCACAGTTCAGGGCATTGAAATTCATGCAATTCCGGCTGCGCACGAAGAGTTAGACATCAATGAAGATGGAGCTTGGTATCTTGGTTATGTATTGAATTACAGTGATTCGGTCGTACTTCACATGGGTGATAGCCGCCCATATCCTGGATGGCATTCGGCGTTCCAAAATGCAGCAAATCACTACGATTTGATTTTCGCCTGTATCAATGGAAATGACAACCTTAGACATGATGAAGCCGTGGATTTGGCTATCGCACTAGAACCCAAATTAATCGTCCCTATGCATTATGGAATGGACCCCGGTAACACGGTTGATCCACAAATATTCGCAGACGAAATTTCCGAAAGATTCCCGGAACAACCCTATGTCATCCCTGAGGTTGGTGGTCGAATCCTCATCGATTGAAAATCGTTTGAGCATACTGATGTCCTATTGGTAGGCCCACATCAATGTATTCCGTTTTTACAATAGATGCACGAAGATTTCCTGCTGACGCCAAAATGCGTAATGCCGCCACTTCGTCATTTTCAGCCACATCCCAGAAGGCCTGAGTCCATATTGCTCTACCCGTGATTCGGTATTCTCCAATAGGAAACGGATCACTGGGTTTTTTTTCTGAGATATCCAGTATTTTGGTACCGTTCAACTTTGTTACACGCCCCGTATCGCAGAGAAAATCTGCCCAAGGCGATTCTGTTTTTACAATTGCAAGCACACAATCCCCTTGAAATTCGTCACACAATTTCTCAGATGGATTCCGTTCTGTGAACATGACGTCTGGAAGAGCGATTAAACAGTCCGAGTCATCGGCTAGAATTCGTCCACATCTAACGGCATCCACGAGACCTCTTGGTTCGTCTTGATGGACGATGTGAACTCCTCGATCTGCCAATGCCGCATCTATGGCCGGCTTGTTTGGTGAAGAAACGACGACAATATTCTGAATTCCGGCATTTTCGACTTCTCGAATGGTTCTTTCAAGCATTGTCAAACCACCTACTTCTACCAGTTCCTTGCAGCCCAGTATTGCGTTTTCAGCCATTCTAGTGCCTAGTCCTGCAGCTGGGATGATGGCCCAGTTGACCCGATTCCCCTCCGCCATGAATCCCGCTTGGCGTCAACGGAATTAAGATACCCGTGAACTAGAGTCGGGCGTCATGCGACGAGGTGCCGAGGCCATCTTCTGTTCCATTCCTGCCCGGATTGGAATACTCGGTAACCCTTCAGATGGTTACAATGGACAATGCATTTCGTCGCTAGCGCGAAATTGGCGGGCTCGCTGTGTTTTGACACCACACGAGAACCGCTGGGATTTTTCGGTCAAGATTTCTTGTGGTGACGAATCATTGGAATGTAAATCGCTTTCCGATTTAGCTGAAAACCCACCAGAACTCAGTGAAGGTGGCCTTTCACGTCTCGTTTTAGCCTCTCTCATCCATTTCCAAGAGGATTGTGTGGCCAGTGGTTTGGCCATTGAGGCGAGTGGCTTCCACCTTGAGCTTGATACAGACATCCCCCGCCAAGTGGGTCTTGCAGGATCATCTGCTGTCATTACCGCTGTAATTCGTTGCATGCTCACCCACCATGGCTTGGGTACGGCTTTGCCGCCCCATGCGGTTGCCGACATGGTTCTCAAAGTCGAAACAGAACGACTGAATATCCATGGGGGTCTTCAGGATCGACTTCCTCAAGCCTACAATCGAATGCTGCACATGGACTTCCGAGAAGAATTGATGATTGGTCGTGGTTGGGGTGCTTACTCACACATGGAAGAATCACTTCTTCCTAAAATGTGGCTTGCACACGGAGGAATTGGCCAAGAGTCCGGCAAGGTTCATGCTGACATGCCTAAACGATGGGCAGAGCAAGAACCAGTCATGGTTCGTGTCATCAATGAACTCGCTTGGTGTGCACATCGCGGCAAGGAAGCTCTACTCGCTGGAGATATCGCAGCACTTTCCGCTGAAATCAATCGGAATTTCGATTTACGAACCGAACTATTCGGTGAAGAGGCCCTTGGAGAAACTCTCACAATGGTCAATTTGGCACGTGAACTTGGCTCCTGCGCTAAGCAGCCAGGCTCTGGAGGTGCGATTATTGGCATCATTCCCGACGACGACTTCATGGAGCGCGCGGCCCCGGCCTTTGCTGAGCACGGCTGGGACCTCGTGGCTCTGGAGATGTAGGGATGCCCGACAATCGGATGCGAATTGCCTATGTCCATGACTCCCCTTTACACGAGAGTTTGGCGACCGATTATCGCGACACAACCCGTTTAGCGAGTCTCGGATTTACCGATGTGGTCATTTCCGATCAAATGAGTGGTTGTCTCTTTGGAATCACCCCAGAATTGGTCCAGAGAATTGATTCTGCAACAGATTCCGGATTGGGTGTTTGGCTCATGGACGATCTGTTTACTCTGCCCGCTGATTCCGAAGCGGGTTGCCCTGGGCTGGATGACAGTTGGGAAATCACTGCTAACGCCATTCGGGAGGTGATTGAAGCAGCCCCACAGATTCGCGGCCTCGTATTTCGATATGGAGAAACATTTGAGAGTTCGATTACCGGTTTGAAGAGGGTTGACATTCTACGCTGCGAATGTATCCACTGTTCCTCGATGGATGGAATCTCCCGTCGCCGTAAAGTGGTTGAACTTCTCGAATCTGTGGTTTGTCGAGAGATGGGTAAACGATGTATTCTGAGACTATGGGATCTTTCCGAAGAGGGCGTCCATGCGAATCGGTTCCTGCAGTCTAATGTATTGAAAAAGTGGGGTGGTGACCCTAGATTCTTTGTTTCAGTTAAGCACACACTGACGGATTATTGGCGGCATCAACCATGGAATCCTTCGATTGCTGAAGAGGGCCCTGCTCGATTGATTGAGTTCCAATGCGAACGGGAATACGAATTCATTGGTATGGTGCCCAATTGGATGGGTCCAGAGTGGAGCCAGGGTCCTGTTGAATGTGGAGAGCGAGGCTGGACCGGTATTGCCAACGTACGACCCAAGGATTGGGCTGGAAGCTGGATTATTCCAATTGGAGGAGGGTGGTCTAGTCGACATGCTTCCAGTGAACTTTGGGCTGATATGAATCTACACACCGCTCTGGCATTGACAACCGACCCGAATCGCGATGCTGGAGAAATTCTGTCTGAATGGATTATGGAAAATGGTCTACCAATGGAATCGAAAAGTCTGTTTGAGAAAAGTTCCGAATTGATTCTTCGGCTCCGCTATCTCGATGTCTGGAGAGTCATTGCCAATCAACGATGGATGCCATCTGAAAATTGGTTTAGAGACGACAATTTCGTACCAGGTGCATGTGCAAAGATTGCCAACACTGTTGTCGAACAAGGCATGGCGGATTTGTTGCGGTCTGAACGTGCATTGGCATCAGCCATGGCGCGCAGTCACTTGTTGGAGGCTGAACAATTACCCAATTGTGAGCATACTGAATTCATTTTATCCTCGTATCGATGGGCACTTCAATTTGCTGAGTGGACAGAAGAAACTTGGAATCAATTTCTAGATGCTACACCTCTCACACGAACAGAATCGAAAGAGCTTCTTCTGCGCCGCCTCGAGGAAAATCCACTAGCACCCTTGTCTGTGATGGATTAAGGCGTCCGTCCTCTTCGCGGTGTCATGGAGCGTCTCTTGTTCTCACGACTTTGGGAAGAGATTGACTTTGACGATCACCCTCATGATGGGGGGCATGGCGCTGACCCTGAAGGCGAATTCACATTCACTTACACCAACGACAGTATCTACGTTGCCGATGCACGCCTTTCTTTTCTGATTGGAAATGGGGATGGTGCCGATTCGATTCATCGATGGACGACAGAAAGTGTTCAGATGAATGAAGGCCCAGAACGGATGGGCATTCATCGTTGGTCACTTTCGCCTTCTTGTTTATCTTCAGAACTTTGTAATTGGGTTATTCAGCACATTGGCAATCCAATAGAGTCAGCACTTGAATCGGTTTCGAAGCAACGAGAATTACTCGCCGAAATTAGAGAGGGTCTCTCACCATTGCTACCCGAGTGGACCTGGCACCTTGAAATCGACAACAAAGCAGACCGAATGGGTTGGTACGTGCGGGCGCCCAATTCTTGGTGTAGCCTATTCACAATTTTCGTTGGATTAGGGTGGACTGAATCGATTTCCGAGCGTGGTTTTCTTCTGTTTGAACGCGCCCCTCCTGGTGAACTTGATCGACCAGACGAGGCTGAACCTAACCGCCTTGATGGTCTTCGAACCGTGGCTCTTTGCAATGCCTCAAGAGGAGCGCTTACTCTTCTTGCTGGGGAAATGATGTGGGCGGCTGAAGCACGTCCATTTCCGCTAGAATTATCCGGGGATGTTGAGTTGTGGCCACCTTCAATGGGCCGTTGGCCATTGCTTCATGGCCGTTCCGAATCCAGTGAAGATGTGGTCGAATGGTCCA
>CALCEF010000263.1 GCA_937901365.1 uncultured euryarchaeote
AGAGATTTCACACCCCCAAATTTCGGTTTATCTCACCCGATGGTCAGATGGTTAGCCTTGCCAGTCCATCGCTGGCCACCAAAGGAAGTCATCCAAATGTCCGAAGGAGATGCTAGAATTACAGCCCGATTGACAAAGATGTCGTCAGGATGGCATGCAGACCTATCTCGTAATCCAATGGACTTTTGATTCAATGAGTTCAAAAAACCCAACCATATCGGTTGGTCTGCCCGGCTGCAACACCGACTTGAGCCCTCCCGTCGCCGGGTTGGGCGATGATCTTCGGTACCAACGTCGGGCCTAACCCACCCCATCGAAGACCGGCGGGACCCTTCGGGGAATGAACGTCGGTGCAAGCGGGTGGGCAACGAACCGGGTTATGGGTCCCCAGATGACGACAGGATGATTCATGGGACAACCCCCCGGTCCGACACATGCCCTGGGGCAGGGTCAGGATCACGAGCTACGGCGATGAAACGGTCCGTTACGCCCCGGGGCACACTTTCTTATCCGCCGGATTGAAAGACTGCGGCCCGCACGAATCCATTGATGAGTGCAACCCTCTGCCTTGTCGGCGGGACCTTCGATTGTTTTCATGCGGGCCATCAAGCGTTACTCGAAGCAGCCCTCGATTGTGATTCTGTTGAGGTTTGGGTGACTTCAGATGCCATTGCTGCAGAGAAAGATCCGCGCATCAAGCCTCTAACCGAACGCCAACAGTCGATTTTGGATTGGGCGGACGGACGTTCAATATCCACTCACACATTGGAAGATACATGGGGCCCCGCTCCAACCAGAGCAGAAGCAACGCACATCGTATGCACTCCTGAAACACAATCGAATTGTGATAAGATCAATCAAATGAGAAATGAAGGCAACCTAGGGTCTTTGAAAATCATCGTGGTCAACCATGTTCTCGCTCATGACGGTGAGCCTATTTCGTCATCGAAGATTCGTCAAGGTAGCATCGATCGAGAGGGCAATTCTTGGATTTTAGAGAAAGACTTGGAGCATTCCGTACACATGCCAACCAACCTTGATGCTGAATTGAAAGAACCGATGGGCACATTGTTCCCTGGACCTGAGGATACACCAGAGGTCGCCATTCAAGCCGCAGTTGAGGCAATCCCTGCGTTTTCACCCTGCCTAGTCGCGGTTGGTGATGTGACAGTGAATGCGTTATTGGAAATCGGTTGGGTTCCAGATGTAGGGGTTGTCGATGGTCTCACAAAGCGCACGAAGTGGGATGGTGAATTGGACACATCCTCATTCGTGGGGCACCTAACTTGTGAGAACCCCGCAGGTCAACTCACACCCGATTTGTTGGAATGCGCAGATTTAGCACTTGAATTTGCATTTTCCGAGGAAGGAGGCCCAGTCTTACTCGAAGTCGATGGTGAGGAAGACCTCGCTCCAATCCTGATTCATCTTCTCGCCCCACTTGGAACGGTTGTATTGTATGGGCAACCATCCGCAGGTGTTGTTCTTCGAGTCACTGATGAGTCCACAAAGGCACGCTGTCGTGCATTATTGAATACCTTTGAAACCCGGTGAATACATGTCCGATGGACCATTGATCAGCCTCACCGTTTGCATGCGAGATGCCGAACATTGGGTGGATCATTGCCTTGAATCTCTTGTCAAACAAACCTACCGCCCGCTGGAAATCATCGCTGTCGATGACGGCTCATCGGATGACGGCTATTCCAAATTGAAAGCATGGGAAGGTGAACACAACGGCATCACTGTCCAAGTTCTCAAGCAACCACCAACCGGCTTGTCAGCAGGTCGTAATTTAGCGTTAGAGCATTCCAAAGGCGAATGGGTTGCAATCACAGATATCGATTGCAGGCCCGACCCATATTGGATTTCAGAAATGTATCTGGTCAGTGAGGGATTGGAGGAAGAAAACGTTCTGGCTGTCACAGGTCGTACAATTTTCGACGAAGGAGAGACCACAACAAGTCGTCTGCGTGCTCGTTCAATTGCAAGGAAATACACCAGTAGGCCTCGCCTTACGAGTCTTGCAAATGGCCCGTGCTCAATGTTTGAACGTCAGGCTCTACTGTCGGTTGGAGGCTTTGATCCAAACTGGTATCACGCAGAAGACATGGAGGTTAGTTTGCGATTGCTCCAAACCGGGGGCGTCATCGTCCATACTCCTGGAGCGGTGGTTCACCATGTCGCCGAATCTTCGTTGCGGCTGTTTTTGTTCAAGCGCTGTCGTGATGCAAGGGCCCACATGAGAATCCGCAGGCGGTTTGGACGGCATGGGGTTCGAAAGCCTAACGGCATCATCCATTTACATGACTTCGTGAGTGATGCAAAAGAGGTCGTTTGGCTACTCCCTATTGCACTAACTGGACTCGGTATTGCGATCGCATTTTTGCTATTGTTACCCCCACAAGATATCCTATGGTGGGTCGCCGCGTCGACCGCAGGATTCTGGTGCGTGCTATACTTGTCCAGATGGCACCAATTGTTGTGGAGTGGAGCTCTT
>CALCEF010000264.1 GCA_937901365.1 uncultured euryarchaeote
TTGATGTTCAAATGGACACCTGAACCCGAAATCCATTCTGATATGGAATGGAAAGGCGTGATGGATGCGACCAAAGTCGCGTATAGTCAAGTCATCAAAACCGCAATTGAAATTCGAAAATTCAAGGTTCTCGCATTCTTCTTGTTGGCGTATCTTCTGTTCTACGACGGTGTGAACACGATCGCCAGCATGGCCAGCGCATTTGGAGAATCTGTGTTGAGGCTCAACCCGAGTATGAACGTCATGCTATTGTTGACTGTGAATATTGTTGCAATTCCAATGACATTCGTTTTTGGAAAATTGGCAGAAAAGAAGGGGACGAAATTTGCACTGATGACTGCGCTCCTCATCTATTGTGGCGTCGCCATTGCAGCAGCGGGTTTCGCACCGCTTGAATTGGAAGGTGAAGAGGATGCTGAGCGATATGATTTCCAATTTGAATGGAATGAAGAAACCGGCCTGTATGAAATGACTACACTCTATGATCGAGGTTACGAGGGATGGATTGCAGAAGATTCCGAAGGTGATGCTGTATTCCGAGATGGGTTCCAAGAGCACTTCCCTGAAACCGATTATTCTGTTGAAGCAGCCGGCGAAAGTACACTCGGAACCGGATTGATGGTCTGTTTATTCATCTTGGTCGTGGTCGTTCTACTGGGCGGTGGTGTCAAGTGGTTGCAAGACAAAGAAATGGGAATGATGGGTGTCTTTGCGGCATTCCTCCTCGTTGGCGTGGGTATCTTTGGTGCCTCATTCCTCGCTGACCAAGCCACGGTGGATGAAAAAGAGGTCAAGACGATTACAGAAGCCGATGCTGTAGCACTTGTTGCAGCTTTCGAGGATACAAATGACCACCGATTTTCAATCATCATCATTGGAGGAAATGACACCATTGCCGGTGCCTCTGAAGTGGGTGCCACACATCCAACAATGGTCGATCAAGGTGGACCTGTGGATTGGTGGGCCTCAACCATGCGCAGCATGATTTGGGCGCCACTTGGAATCAGTGTATCTCTACAATGGATTATCCTAGGTTTGTTTGTGGGTTGTGCCATGGGCTCAGCAGGCGCGCAAGCGCGCTCGATGTTCTCTATGCTCACACCAAAGACACGCACATCTGAGTTCTTCGGGTTCTTCGGGTTCCTAGGAAAATCTGCGGCAATGATTGGGACTGCTCTGTATGCAATTGCCAGCACAACATTCGACAGTCGCGTAGCATTGTTGTCAATCACAGTCGTCATTCTAGCGGGAACCTATCTAACCAGCAAGGTCGACATCGAAGAAGGCATACGCGTTGCACAAGAAGAGGATGCACGAAACGAAGCCCAAGGAATGGAGTCGTGATCAAATGGCAAAGCCGATGAAACATTTCGGCATTGTTCAGATGACTCTGTCCACCCTTGTCATGCCCTGTGGTTTCCTAATTTGGGGCATGGCAGCCATTCCTGGGATTTGGATGTTCCAAGAAGCTGGAGGGATGTACGACGGTTGGCAACAATTGGTTGCTCAAGGTGCTGCAATCGGAATGGGGTTGCTGTTCTGGTGTTTACTGGATCTTTTGATTTTGGGAATTTTCGGTTTAATCTTGCGCCCTAGGACTGAATCTGCGCAGGCCCCGACCCAAAGTTGGTTGACCATTCGCTGGGCCTTCATGTCGCTGTTTCATCGATTGGCCTTGCCATCATTGAAGTGGATGGTTCCGTCATTCATTGGTGACATCTATTTCCGAATGATGGGGGCGAAAATTGGCAAAGGTGCGCAGGTCAACTCTGCATCGATCAATGATGCTTACATGGTCGAGATTGGTGAAAAAACCGTGATTGGTGGAGATGCTGTTCTCAATGGACACCTTTTCGAAAATAACGGAATTCACCTAGCCAAGGTGAAAATTGGTTCTCGGTGTCTAGTCGGTACGCATGCCCAAGTCAATCCAGGCTGTGTGATTGGAGACGGGGCAGTGATTGCCTCAAGAGCAGTATTGCCCAAGCACACCGAAGTACCCCCGGGTGAAGTGTGGGGTGGCATCCCTGCAAAGTGTATCCGTCGTGCAGATGGATCTAAGCCGGAGTGAACAATATACTCGTACCTGCTTGGACGAATTCTCCCTTGGGATATTCCGCTTGTTCCGCATTAGCCCCGATGACATTGGGGATGAAAATGTTCGCAGGCACACGGACGTCTACACGACTTCCCAATCGAATCATTCCGTAACGTTGGCCTCGTCTCATTTCGTCGCCCTCACCGGACCACGGAGCGATGGTTCGTGCGAGACGTCCGCTGATTTGCGTTGATTCCACATGGAGTCCATCACCTCTCAAAAATACGGTTCGAACCCGCTCATTCCAAGCTGATTCTTTGCGAAATGCTGGAACAAATGGTCCTCTGCGCAAACCCTTTCCTGTTCTGTGTTCCATTCGAATGATGGTCCCAGCAACGGGGGCGCGATTGACGTGAACGTCGAACGGTGACATGAATATGGCAACCCGCCAAGCATCCGATTCTGATTCCTCTCCGTCAGGGACTGCTTCCCATCTCTGCTCATTCGGAAAAGAAAGAGGTTGTTCGCAAGGTGTTTCATGCCAATCGCCGGTGAGTTTGTCATGGATAGAGGACTCATCCTTGGTTGGACGGCGCCCTGTTGCTCTTTCTCGAACAACGAACATGATGTGGCCATCGGCTGGAGAGACGATGATGCCCTCTTCCTTGGGTATTGGGCGATCAGGGTCGCGATAGAAATTGGCGATAATGGCTGTTATCATGAAACATAGCATCCCAAAGACATGTGCTAAGCCATTCAAATCATCGACGATGAGGGCGATGGCTTCGATTGCAATGCCCATCAGTAACCAAGTTACAGTCGGTGCGATTCCACCTCGGGCGAAGACGCCCATTCGAATCACTCCTCTTCTTCGTTGGAGCGGTTGAGGACACCGTCGTCCTCGAGATCATCTGCAATATCCTTGACCATATCAGCTGCTTCCTCTGGTGGTGCATTTAGGATCTCATCAAGACGGTCTTTGAGAGCACGCTGCATGTGCGATGATTTTCGCTCTGCTTCAACGGCGTTCTCAATCATATCATATCGGGTCTTGATCGCACGGTTGAGGTCTTCGAAGATTTGCATGTGGTTAACATACCAATCGTCACGTGCCTTCATCTCAGCCACAGCAAGGCGCAGATCACCGTCGAGTTCTTCTGCAATCTCGAAAACTCGGGAAAGTCTCTCTTTCTCACGAGAGTACTTCTCCTCCATCTTTTCGAGTTCGGGCTCAAGATACTTGACCCGCTGGGACGATGTTGAACCTTCAACCTCCAAATCACGGATGCGGTTGTCCTTCTGTGAAATGAGGGCTTCAAGCCCTTCTCGAGCGATTTCTTTGTCGACTGCTTCTTTCTCAAGAACTTCAATTTCGGCTTTCAGGCCAACAATTTCTTTTTCTTGTTGCTCATAAGCATCGTAGAGTTTGACAAGGCGCTCTGTTTCATCGCTCAGTCGGTCTTCCAACTGTCGCATTCGCACCTCTGGTGTGAGCGTTCCGGAATCACCATCATCGTCGGACATCGTATCCCTCGGCACATCCCACCGCTCGCCCTGTCTTATAACCCGCTCCCCAAAGGGCATAGAAAGTGAGGGAACACTACGTGTTCCCGAAAAATCCTGATTAAGCGTTCATTGATGCGATGGCAGCTGCCAGACATGTCGTCACCGATTTGGTGGCAGGAATGTGCAACTTCTCGTCTGGGCCATGTGCATTACCACCGGGCCCAAGGCTTCCAGTAACCAAGAATGAGGCACTTGGATACTTTTCCTGCATCATGGCTAGGAATGGGATTGTGCCCCCTTCAAAGAATACTTGCATGGGGTTGCCAAAGGTTGCAAGGCTAGCCGAATTGAGAGCAGCACGGAATGCAGAATTCATGGGTGGGGCTGAGAAACCATTCGCCGCTGCATCGGCTGTGAATGATACGTGAGCCCCGTGGGGTGGATTTTCCTCAAGGATTGAACTCATTGCTGCTTCCGCAGCATTTGCATCGACGCCGGGAGGAATACGCATGCTGAGTTTCAGAGATGTATGAGTACGGAGAACATTTCCTGCATCCTTTAGCGCCGGCATTCCATCTGCACCGGTCACAGAAAGAGAGGGGCGCCAATTGCCAGACAAGACGATTTCTGCCAAACCAGGTGTTTGAGGTTCGACACCCTCCAATGCAGGGAGATCCGTCCACACTTTTTCTCCAAGAACATCGGCGATGCCCTGCGCTTCACCACGTAACTCATCAGAGATATCAACACTCAATTCAGGTAGCAACACCTTGCCCGTCGATTCGTCCTCGATTCGACTGATGATCGAACGTGCAATTCTGAAAGATGAGGGGATGATCCCTCCCGCCATTCCAGAATGTACACCCTCTTGGCTGACACCGACTTTTAGAGTTCCACCAACCAATCCGCGTAGGCTTGTAGTGACCCACAATCGCTCGTAATCACCAGCACCAGAATCCATGACAACGATGAGATCGGGTGTTCCGAGTAAATCGGATAACTCATCTAGATATGCAGGTAGATCAAACGAGCCTGATTCTTCACAGGTCTCGATGAGGAATGTGGCCTTAGGGTGAGCGATGTTGTGCTGCTGCAAAGCCAAGATGGCAAGAACGCTGAGATAACCTCCATAGCCGTCATCTACGCTACCTCGCCCATAGAGCCAAGGGTCTTCTCGAACGGGGATCCAGGGTCCTTTTCCTTCTGACCAACCTGTGAAAGGTGGTTGTTTGTCAAGATGGCTGTAGAACAGGACTTCGCCCTCTCCTGTGCCTTCGATTGTGATCGTGAGAACTGGTGTCCTCCCCTCTAGGCGATGAACATTACAGGACATGCCCTTCATCGGCAGTGAATTCAGCCAGCCAAGGAACAAATCGATGGTGTCATCGAGGTATCCATTTGCTGCCCAGTCATCATCAAAAGCCGGAGAAAGTGCAGGGATTTCGATGAAATCTGAAAGGCTGGGCAAAGCGTGGGTTTCCCATTGTTCGTCAACCCATGCGTGAATTGCGTTGAGGTCTAAGTTCGCCATGACTGTGCGAGGCCAGTTTGATGCAAAAGGACTGCTCTTACACCTACTCGTTTGTAGAATTGGAAAACAAACGGATATTACGGATATTTAGCGGGCATTGGCAATCCTTGTCAACTTCTTCTCGCAAGGTCAATTCTGCAAATACTTGTAGCAAATTCAACAACTCATCAATGGCCTCATGCATCTCATCATTGGTCATCACAATCATTCGACCGGTTGTCGTTGACAGGATCGCAGGAGGGAGTACTTCTCGACAAGGGAAACCTGCGTTCTTACGCGCTTCCTCTTGTCGGATTAATGCCAATGTGTAAAAGGCCAACTGCATCCTATATTGATTGAGCATTCCTTGTTCAGATTCGTGGCGGGAATCCCCTTCAGCCTCGAGTAGAGGGTGCGACCATCCAGCGTACAAATGTGCAGCTCCTGTCGTCTTGAAATCGATTGCACGAATCGCACCCTGCCCGCTACCCAAGCGAGTACAAAGTACAAGATCTGCAATTCCATTGCTTGAGAAAGTAAACCGTTCGATTGTGGCCAATTGTTGCGGACCGTGAGGGGTCCACATTTGGTCCCCTTCACTGATTTTTACTGAATGTTGTAGACTGAATGGCCACTCTGTTCGAAGCCCTTCGATGGTCTCGTTATTCCAAGTTCCATCGGATGTGAGTGTGCCCAATGGTCCATCGAGTACTGCCTTCGACATCTGTTTGAGCAATGTTCGGACTGCTTCCTCATCCGCATCCGGTGGCAGTAATTCATTGAGAACGGATTGAATGACCGTCTCATCGTCAAGCAAATTGGGACTCTTTTCAGTCCATTGTTGTGGCAATGGCACACTAATATCAGAACGCAGTCCAGGATTTTCCAAGCCCACCTCAATCAAGCGGTGGAAAATCAAACCGATGACATTCGCCGGTGGAAGTCCTAGTTTTTCTGCAGCCGATTGAGTTGAATCATCAACTGAAAACTCTGATACTGCATCTGTAGATAGTCCCAAACGCATTAGTTGGAGATAACATGCAGGACAAGTTGCAGCTTTGTCCAATTGGTGAGGGTAAATTCTCAGACCACGTGTGCGATTCGGTGTATGGATTGGCGACGGTGGTGAGACCGATTCATGTGCAACTTGAGATGATTCGTCCAATCGAGCCATTCGCACCAACGGACTGATGGTATTGCCCGCCCCACCCAACTCTGAGTCGTGGCAATGTACTGCGAATGGTAGTGATTTGGGATCGATGATATGGCGCCCTTCTTCATCGGGTTCCCAGCCCAATGCATCGAACCACATGTGCCCAAATGTGGGCATGGGCAGGGACCTCAACTTCATTGAAATCGTGTCTCCAATCCTAACCGAATCATTCGGACCACCGGCCAAAATCAAGAGATCCTTAACACGTGTACAAGCGACATAAAACAAACGTCTGGCTTCGGCCTGAATTTGTGCTTCTTGAAGCGTTCTAGCCAATGTCCAGACACCACTATCCAAACTCGATTGCGTAACCCACGGCCTAGGATTTGAGGCGAATAGGCTAGGTGTTGCAATGACGCGATCTCGCAAATCATGGCTGATATTTCCTTGGCCTTCGCTGAATAAGCCACCAACGATAACACATCTTCGCTGCAACCCTTTGGAACCATGTATGGTCATCACCTGAACTGCATCTGCCGAAGATACCCCTGCGGAGGTGAGATCATTGCCTGCAACATCGGCAAGAGACGAAAGTCGGTCTGCCAGTAGAATTGGGTCTCCTCCAACTTCGCTTGATTGCCCTTCGATTAAACGCACAAATTGTTCTGCATCGCTTCGCTCAGAAGGGCTTGGATGAGATAACAGTAAATCGCTATGATTCACGGTCTCATTCAATGACTCAATGATTGTGCCTTTTTGTGAATGAGTGTGCCAACGCTGAACCAGATTCTGATGGGGGCCTTCGGGTAACATCTCAACCAATCGTTGAATGAGATTTTCTCCAGTGGAGGCGTCGCCAAGGAATTCTTGCAATTCTTGGTCGTTAAGGGCTACGAGGCATGAGCGGGCAACGGTCGCTGCAGCATGTCGGCTGGCCGGGCGTGCAATCCACTGTAACAAGCCGAGAAGGGGGCGTATTACTGGCCGAAGAAGAAGGCCCCCTTCTTTGTCAGCTACGGCTGGAATACCTGCGGCTTCCAATCGGGTCATCAAATCATCCAAATTCGATCTACTGGGTAGTAAAACAAGTATCTCTCCAGGTGAATATTGGCCACATTCATTTTGCTCAGTTTCCCCCACTCTAGTGGTTGTACCATCGAGCAAAGCTCGAATTCTTGCGGTGATGAGGGCATTTTCCATTTCCTTTGATGAGCCCGAACTAAATGGATCCAATGGAGTTGACAAATCTGGATTCGGATGGCCTGTGCCCGAAATACTGGCAGGAACCAACCACTCGAAGCGACCGTCTACATGGGCCCTAGCTGGAATCAATGCTTGGGGACGAGCATACCAATCCCCTGGGAATCGGTCATGGGTTGGAGAAAATACGTCCTCCCACCAATCATTCATCCGATTCAGCAGGCCGGCTGCAGTTCGATAATTAACGACCAATTCTACATGTCCTTGGGACCGAGCCGCGACATCAATAGGACTGCTGCTATCCTCTTCCATCTCATCGAAACGAATCCATGCGCCTTCTGCTTTGCTTCTTGATTCTGGTAAGTCAGAGGCGGTCGCGAAGCCACCATCTGCACTGTATCGAGGGTCACGTGCAGCATTTTGTCGTCTTAACTCTGGAGAACGAGTTAATGCAGGTAAAGAATGGAATTCATGTTCGTTCATGTTTCTCAATGCATTCCCAAAATCAACGAAACCAGATACTTGCGCCTGCCTGAACGCGTAGATACTCTGTTTCCGATCACCTACACAACAAATTGTCGGCTCCCATGGAGTATCTGGTGAAGGGGTTCCCTCGGGCAAACTCCGCTGACCCCATAACCGACCGAGAAGACGCCATTGTTGAGCAGAATTGTCCTGAGCCTCATCGATGATAAATGCACGATAGCGTGAGCGAATCTCTCGCAATCTGGAATATCGGTTTTGCAAATCTTCCAGCAAACGCTTTGCTTCCTTTGCATCCAATCCTGCCTGCTCTGGATCTTTTACGAAACCCTCCATGAGCGATATGGCAGAATAGATGTGTTCATCGCTCCAAGATTGCTCAGGCAATGCATCTAGGGCATAAACAACCTCGATTGGATATTCTGCTCGCATGATGCGAGGACAGCGAGCGAGTAGTAGATCCGCTGCAAGCGAGGCTACATCATCGAATTCATGGACCCCTTCACGAGTTTTTAGTTCGTGCAATATATCGAGGAGAGACCGATGACAAAGTAGCATGTCTTGGAGGTGTGAGGCTTCCTCCTCAATACCAAAGGCAAGGTTTGAGCCTGGGGGAGAATGAGGCAATGGTGACTCGATTTTTTGTGGAGTTAAGCCTGTAACAGAAGGCATGTGTGGAATGGAAAACGTCGAACTATCCATCAGATAAAGCGCCCTTGCCAACGGTCTGAATGAACGGCCATTGGCACTGTTCCACAATTCGGCAACCGCCACACCGAGGTCCTTCGCGAGTTGTTTTGCGTGAGCCTCTGAAACTGCTCCCCATGTTGCGATTCCGCGAGGCCAATCTGCTGAATTGGCAAGATTACCGCC
>CALCEF010000265.1 GCA_937901365.1 uncultured euryarchaeote
TGAAGAACGATGATGACAGTCTTGGCCGCGGTGTGGTCGAAGCAAGAGATGGTGTTGTAGCCACTGTTGTGGGGAGACTCAATAGAGAAGATGGAGTGCTCTTTGTCGAGCAACAAACCGACCCAATACGTGAAATCGAAATGGGAGATATCGTGATTGGTGAAGTCAACCGAATTAACCCGAAAACTGCAGAAATCAGAATCTTGCACGTTGAAGGTAAACCTGTTCGCACCCTCCCAGCAACCCACCTTTTCGCAGATATTTTCGTTGCAAAAATCGTTGATAAATTCATGCCAAGCCCTGGGGACGCAATGCGAAAGCGGGACCTGATTCGAGCTAAAATCGAGCAACTCGAGCCAATGCTACGAGCAGAATGTCGCTCCCATTCGGATCTAGGAATCATCCAAGCCATTTGCCCTGCCTGTGGAAATCATCTCGTCACATCCAGTGAAGAACCGGATGTCAATGTCGTTTGTGAGCGATGCGATTATGTTGGCTTCCGTGCCCTTTCAAATGGATTTGGGCATGGTTACGAAATCCCTGAAGATAGCCAGATTTCTGAACTCAATCGTGATGGCGAACGTTGGTCTGATGCTTCGATGGCCTTCATCTCAAAGGATGGAGAGAGACCCTACCTTTCACCGCTATCTGATCATCGCCGGGGAAGTGTTCATCCTACACCAAAAGATGTCGCGAAATTCCTCGGAGGATTGCAACAGGGTGGTGGCCGCGGGGGCGGTCGCGGCGGAGGAGGACAGCGTCCTCGCCGGGAGATGCATGCTGCGAAATGCACCATGTGTGGAACCGATACCAAATTGCCGTTTGAACCAACTCCGGGCGTGCCAGCACGTTGTTCACCATGCAAGGAAAAGGTCGACAATGGAGATGCCAGCAAGGAAGAATTGGCTGCTGAGCGAGAAGTTCTCAACAAAGCACGAGAAGCCGCCAAGGAAACAATGGGAATGAAACTCTTCATCGGTGGTTTGCCATATGCAACCACTGAAGAGCAACTGACTGAGTTGTTTGTGGCTCATGGTGAACTCAAGGAAGTCCATATCGCCAAGGACAAAGAAACCGGCAACAGCAAAGGCTTCGCGTTTGTAACCTACAAATCTTACAAAGAAGGGGCCGCTGCAATTGAGGCACTCAAAGGAACACAGATTGAGGGTAGAAAACTCACCATTCAAGAATCCAAACCGAAAGGTGGTCGTGACCGAGGTGGTCGAGGTGGCGGACGACGCCAAAACGACCGCGGTAGAGGGCGCCGTGATCGCCGCTGAGGTGATTTCCTGGCTTGGCTTGTAATCGACGGATATGAGGACGAGCCTGCCGCATTTGGTGTACCTCCATACGTGGGTTTTCACGTCAGATACATCTGTGGGGTTTTCGAATCACGAAGCATCGAATACGATTACATCACCATTGACCAATGGAGATTGGGGCTCAGGCCTGATTTACAGAATTTAGATGGGATTGTACTCATCGCTGGAGCGGTTGTCCCAGGGAAATACCTACGCGGTACACCCATCAGTTTGAGAGAAACTGATGAGTTGGTGAAAACACTACCTCTTGGCGTTCCATTCTTTGCCGGAGGGTGGGCAATCCGAGGGTGGAAACAGCAAGGTTGGCAGCCACTCCGAAAGAATCTGCATCTGTGTGTTCAAGACACGGATGCGACACTCTCATGGTACCTTTCTACTGGTGAATTTCGTCATCAGCGACGAACGGACGTTGAATGGACTGCTTGGGCGCAAGCAGGAGCTGTTTCGAAAGCGGTTACAGAACACCCTGATCTGTCTGGACCTTTGACCTATGAAGTGGAAGTCTACCAAGGCTGTGTGCGCTACAAGCGCGGATGTCGATTTTGCATTGAGCCGAAGAAAGGTGTGCCAATTTGGCGTACCCCTCGGGATGTCATCACCGAGGTCAGTAGAGCACTTGACAAGGGTGTCAAGCATGTTCGACTCGGCGGCATGACCGATGTTTACACCTACATGGCAGAGGGTGTTGTCGAAATGGAATATCCAATTCCAAACCCCGAACCATTGGCGGAATTACTGCATGGATTGCGAGAAGACGAGCGGCTTGAAACCCTCCATGTTGACAATGCCAATCCCTCGATTATTGCTGAAAATTTGGAACCTTCAACCGAGATCACAAAAACGCTTGTTGAGACATTATCCGATGGTTCGGTCCTATCGTTTGGCTTGGAATCCGCAGACCCTTCTGTCCACGAAGCGAATTGGTTGAATTGCGATCCTGAACAACTGAAAATTGCGATTCGACACATCAATCAATATGGTAGGGAAAGAGGATCAAGAGGCCTACCGAAACTACTGCCTGGACTCAACTTCATCGCGGGTTTGAACGGTGAAACCGCAGAAAGTTATCAGATGAATAAGGACCTTCTGTCATCGATTCGAAATGAGGGATTGTGGCTAAGGAGAATCAATATTCGGCAGGTGGAAGGGGAAGGTTTCCAAGAAATACCAACGGACCATTTCACCGATTTCAAGACTTGGACAAGAGACAACATCGATTCACCTCTCCTCACTGAACTATTCCCGTTGGGTCAATTGTTGACCGATGTTACATGGGAAGCGCATGATGGTCGAATACGATTGCCAGCGCATTTGGAAGAAAGTCATCGCAACCCGGAAGTTCACGGTAAGGCGGGCATCACCTTTGGACGACAAATCGGAGCCTATCCAATCCTGATCGGTGTTCCATATCTTATACCCCTTGAAACGCAAGGCAATATTCTGGTAACGGGGCATGGCGCACGCTCAATCACGGGTGTAGAAGCAAATCTTGACATGAATACTGTCAACCAAAAACAACTTGTTGCGATCCCCGGAATTGGAGAAAAATCTGCGTGGAATTTGATTTCTGCGCGTGTCAAAGAAGCACGTAATGAACGTCGATTCAGTAGTTTAGAGTCATGGTTTGATGCAGCGGGTGCTGAACTTCCTGCAATTGCTCATGAAATCTTGGAGGTGTGAAATTGGTTCGTGAATTGATTCGACTCGAGGATGTACATCGTGCATTTGGGGCAGTCACTGTTCTCGACGGAATCAATCTTCGAATAGACGAGGGTGATCGAATCGGTGTTGTCGGTCATAATGGAGCCGGAAAAACAACCCTACTACGCACGATATCTGATCAGGACCAAGATGTGGGCGATATCGCTTTTGCACCAGGTCTACGGATTGCATATCTCACACAGGTCAGGGATATCGATGAAGATGCGACTCTTGAGGAAGAACTCAATCGACGTGGACACCAATTCAAGGAACTTGAAGAAGAGATTTCAAGCATTGAAGCACAGATGGCAGAACCCGCATTTTACGAAGGTGATTGGCAACCTGTTCTCGACAGATACTCAGAGTTGCAAGCGCTATCCGCACGCTCTGGAGGTACGGATGTCGCCGGGCATGCAAAAAACATCCTAGATGCACTAGAATTAGGTCACCATCCTCTGGAAATGCCTCTATCGAAGTTGTCTGGGGGCGAACGAGCAAAGGTAGCACTCGCTAGACAATTGGTTGGTTTGGGAGAAATTGATGTGTTCTTCCTCGATGAGCCCACAAACCACCTAGATCTGCCAACATTACAGTGGTTGGAAACATTCCTGACGAAATTTCAGGGCGCGCAACTGATTGTCAGTCACGATCGATATTTCTTGGACCGAATCTGCACACACATTCTGGAAATTCACGACGGGCATACCAGAGGATATGCTGGTAATTACACCGCATACCTACAACAAAAAGAGCTCTTTTTACAGACGCTTTCCGATCGAATTGACAAATGTGAGAAGGAGATCAAACGGCTTACTGGAGCCTTACAGTCAATGAAAAGGGCCAACAAATATGACAAGTCGATTTCACAAAAGCACCAGATGTTGTCGCGTTCCCAGCGCGAACTGAAATGGTTGAAGAAACTCAAACCAAAGGAACGCCGCGGATTGAGATTCAATTTACAATCAACCGAAAAATCAAGCCTTGACGTACTCGATTTCAAGCAAGCATCTTTGAAATTCGAAGGACTACAACGACCGATTCTAAACAAGGTCGACATCGGTGTTAGGCGAGGGCAAAAAATTGGAATTGTGGGTGCAAATGGGGCTGGAAAAACAACGTTGCTCAGAATCATCAACAAAGAAATTGCACTCGATGATGGTGAAGTCGACGTTCGACCAGGGGTTGAGATTGGATATTTCCATCAAGATCACAGAACCCTCGATTTCGATTTGACGCCTGTTGAACAGGTACAGAAGTTGAAACCACGAATGGATTATGGGGATATTCGGGCAATGCTGGGTCAATTCCAATTCACCAAAGAGATGGTGGCGACCCCTCTCAACAAACTCAGCGGAGGGGAGCGCGCACGAATTGCAATGCTCAAACTTCTGCTTGAAGAGAACAACATGTTGCTGCTGGATGAACCCACGAATCACTTGGATACAGATGCCAAAGAGGCATTGGAAGAGACACTGAAGGGATACGACGGTTGTATCTTGACCGTGAGTCATGACCGATGGTTCCTAGACGAAGTATGCGATACAATTTGGGAATTGCCAGGGGATGGTACAATTGTCATCCACCCCGGTAATTACTCGGACTATCTACGTCGAAAGGGCAAGGAGTGAGGCGAATGCAAGCTGTACTTGAGGCGGCAAAAGTTCTGCGTGATGCAGCCAACGAGTTGAGTCCTTCACTGCTCAAAGATTGCAAACAAATTGATTGGATTTACAATCCACTGGATTACGCTTGGAATCCACATCAAGAATGGATTCGGAGATTTGCAGGCAATGGAGCGACCACGTTGTTGGTCGGTATGAATCCGGGACATGGAATGGGGAACACGGGCGTCCCTTTCGGTTGCCCAGAACAAGTCAGAGATTTCCTTTCGATTACAGGCCTTGAAGTGCATCAACCTCCAGCGATTCACCCCAAGCGCACGGTGTATGGACTTGAGTGTCCTAAACCCGAAGTGAGTGGGCGTAGAATCTGGTCATTCCTCGCCGCACACTATGGTACTCCAGAAGAGGTGAGTGAACACATCTACATCGTCAACCATTGCCCATTGTGGATGTTCAATGAAGCCGGTCA
>CALCEF010000266.1 GCA_937901365.1 uncultured euryarchaeote
AAAACGCAGCGATTCATGCGGCTGACATGGCTGCAAATGGTGTCTTTGACGCTGCAATACCAATCCTAGACGCCACCGAAGGGCCATTGTCTGAGCAGAGACGAAGAGAGAGGCATGGAATCACTCGTTCAATGTTAGAGCAGGTTCCAGGGATCGGTCCTGCACTGGCTTCTAGAATTCTTGAGCGTTGGCCCACCATGGCGGCTTTGGCATGTGCAACAAATGAAGAAATCGTGCAGGTACCTGGCCTTTCAGTCAATCTTGCACAAGATATTGTGCGAATATTGCATGGAAGTGACAATTAGTCACCGATGACCAGTACGCGTGTTCGAAGTTGTGCCAATCGATCGATATGGTGTCCAAATGCAAATGCCAAGAGTTCGGTCAGGTGAATGGTTGGAACCTTCGTCGCTTGACCGGTGGTCTTTCCAGCTTTTCCTTGATAGACGTCCAGTAGCATGTGTGACAAATTGCATGCACTAACGACCAATTGTGCACCTTCTGATTTGGCGTCTGCCAATACTGCTGCAGTTTGCTTCATCGCAGTCTTTTCCTCTGAGAAAATGCCTGGAACTCCAACACTATGTGTTCGACTAGACCATTCAACAGGTTGTCCCCCAACGGCTGCTATAACTTGCTCTAGGTAATCTGGATCAAATACATCGTCGCCACCACAGGCCCCTTCCTGCTGAATATTGGGCCCATAGTATCCTGCAATCTTGAATTCAATAGTGTTCATGACTGCATCTTTGACCGAGTCAATGCCCAGTTCATCGACGATGACATGGAGGATATGGTGAACATTGACTTCTCCGGTCAATGTAAGCCCGCAATTTCGCTCAAGTATGTCATTGGTTTTCGCCATTAATTTCCCACTATTTCTCAGTGCAGTTAGATCCTCATGCAACGTTGCAGCTGTCGTAGCACATGGTGTGATGATATCGAGGCCCATCGCTTCTGCCTGTGCCAGTGTACGGGCGTTAAGCACCACCTGCAAATCGGCATTCGCCTGACGAATGATTCCTGCGCCGCAGCTTGTAGCACCCTCAAGAGGGACCAATTCAATTCCAAGTGATTCCGCTGCGAGAGGCATTGTGTCTGCTACCTCAATGGCGTTGCTGTGTGCAACGTTTCCTGGATGGTATGCATAACGAGTTGCCATTAGAATCTACCATCCATTTCATTGAAAATCGAAATCACCTCATGGTGATTTTCTACTTTAGAATTGAATTGCTTGGGCATCTTTCCAATTCCAGCGGGTGGGGCGACCATTCCGAGCAATTCGTTGAACATGGGTCGACCAGTTCTTGTAAATCCAAAAATCATCCTAGCGGATACGCCTGACAATGCATTGTTAGCCAAACCCATTGGACCTAGAACAGTTCTATAGAGTGTGGTCTCGTTGACCTTTCCACTGCTCTTGATTGACCAAGTGTACCACCAAACATGTTTGCCGTGGCGGCCATTGTAACCATCGTGTGCAAGGACTGCAGTCTTGGCCTGAAGAACTGACTTTGCCGCATTTGCACCCATGCTTCCTTGTCTATGGATACTGGCAATATCTGTTTCAGATTTGACGCCGTTTGTATCGGCCAAGGATTCGATAATCGCTGCTCGAGATTTATCTGATATTCGTGGATCGCATGAGCGGTTCCAGAGGTGAGATACAATCGCTGGACCCATGTAGGATCGATTGTATGGGACTGCATCACTTGTTGCATGCAGCAATTGAGGGCTCGCAAAATCATTGGAGGTGTGCAATTCGGTAGCAACAACAGCATCCATCGTTCCAATGACCTCATTTCCTGCGTAGGTTCCTTCTCTTTGCCCACCGACGAACCATGGTTTGGAAGCGGCTCTTAGATTGTCATACGAACTGTAATCGACAACCAAATCTCGAATCACATCGTATGCAGCGATGGGTTCGATTCGAATTTGGGC
>CALCEF010000267.1 GCA_937901365.1 uncultured euryarchaeote
GGTTCAAGCCACATTGTTCGATGGTGTGCTAACCGGTAGCACCACATTGGCCGCTGAGGCAGTGGTTCAAGGCGTGCCCACACTTCTCATTTCGAAAGCGAAGCGCGGCTTCCTCACATACCTTGCAGATCAGCCCCACTTCTTCCATTGGAATGAGGACGACCTCTTCGACGGCCGTTTCTCAAAGATGGCCAATGATTGGATGGACGCCATGCGGACTACACGTTCCACGGGACGAACCGCCGTCGTCGATGTGACCCAATCTGTGCTGAACGAATTATTCGGACAACCAATCGCGTAGAATTTCCATGTGATCCCCAGCGATGGGTAACTCGCCGTCTAGCACCAAGTCGATTGGCCAGAATCGAGCGTCTGCGGCATCATCAGCACCCACTGGGTCGCCTTCAGCCTCAATCAGATACACGATGCTGACGATATGCTTGCGTGGGTCGCGATCAGGGTCACCTTTGGCATCCAATAGTCGAACAATTTCTCCCTTGAGTCCGGTTTCCTCTTCCAGTTCCCGTAGCACTGCATCGGTTGGATCTTCGCCATAATCGACGAATCCACCCGGCAGAGCCCACGCACCTTTCCAAGGCTCATTGCCTCGCTGAATCAGCAGCACCTCATCACCGCGACGAACAGCCGCATCCACCGCTAGAGCTGGATTGCGATATTCCATGCAATCACTCTCCATAGCGCCGCTTTCTTTGCTGGTATGCCTCGATGGCCTCAAGCAAATCTCCACGTGAGAATGAAGGCCAGTATACATCTGTGAAGTAATACTCAGCATAGGCGGATTGCCACAACAAGAAATTGCTAATTCTCTCTTCCCCAGATGTCCGAATCACCAAATCGGGATCTGGCATTTCACCCGTCCACAATCGCTTGCTGATTTCGGTTTCATCAATTGATTCTAGGTCAATGTTGCCATCTGCATGGTCGGCTGCAATGGCTCGCACTGCCTCGATTATTTCCTCGCGACTCCCGTATGCCAAACATACAGTGAATACGAATTTGTCATGCTCCGCGGTCACCTTTTCGGTATTGTCAATGGCGGCGAGCACGCGTTCTGGAAGCAGATCTTTGCGTCCCGCTACCTGGACCTTGACCTTGTTGTTGAGGATTCTTTCATCCTTGGCGAGGTCGTTCAATCCCTCAACGTAGAGGTCGAAAAGCGCCTCCAATTCATCGGGCTTTCTGCTGGTGATATTTTCCGTGCTGAGTGCATATACCGTAAGATAGGGCACGCCGAGTTCGAGCACCCAATCCATGACATCTTCCAGTTTTTCTTTGCCAGCTCGGTGTCCAAGGGTCGCAGCCAATCCAGTATCAGCCGCGTAGCGGCGATTGCCATCCATGATGATGGAAATGTGTTTGGGAAGTGTGCCAGACATGACGCGTGTTTGCAATCTACGTGCGCGCACACGATCGGTTCTAGAGACGATACTCCAAGCATATCTCGAATTTGCAATCCATCGAGCGGGGCCGCGGATGATTCGCCACTTCAGAAGCCAATGGGCTGTTCGGTCCAATGTGCGGCCTAGCCAACCCATACACCGTCGAGTCCGCCTTCCCTCTTGATGCAATCGGGTGCCTTGATAGCGTGGACCATGTGGCCACAACATGCGCCGAGAGGTTGTCTATATCCTCACCATCACGATCGGTTTGTGGGTCGATCAGAATGGAACGGATTGGGCCATCAAAGGCGAATATATTGTCGACGTATTTTGTTGGGCTCTCTTTGCGACCATCTACGCCCGCGGTGAGCGCCTTGAACGAATTGAGATGTTAACCGTTCTAGCTTTTGCAACGCCCATGGAACTGTTCTTCACAGAAGTTTGGCACCTGTATGAATACCGTGAAGGATTCATGCCTCTGTTCGTGCCGGCAGGGCATTGGTTCCTGTTTGACTTGGGACGCCGTTTTTCTCGTCATTTACCCGAAAAGTGGTCATGGCCCTCGATTCTTCCATTCGTACCATTGTCACTGTATTTCGCATACCAAGGCGTGGATACATCTGGAATGTTCCTTCTCATCGCTTTGCTCGGCTTCATGCGCTGGGGCCCCGAGCGTCGTCTGTATGCGACGATGGCATGGTTGGCACTGGCAATGGAATTGTGGGGTACTCACTTGGGCAACTGGGCTTGGCATCCTGATGTGGCCTGGACGCCGTTGACTGCCCTCAACCCGCCACTGCTGTGTGGCGTGGTCTACGCATTGGGGGATCTGTTGGTGAACTTGACTGTAAACAAGTTCACTCAAACACAATCGATGGACGATCTCCCAGTGCATTGAGTGTGGACTGGCTGGCATTGACCACAATCACTTCGCCGGCATAAGGCCAGGTCTTCAAATCGTGACTGGAATTTCCAGCATAGGCAAATTGGCCCTTTCCATAGCGCTCGGCCAGCGCCTTACCCTTTGCTTCCATTCTCAAATTGGTGATACCATCACTACCCATGACATCATCGAATATTCCGACATAATCTGCGATTTTTCTAGCGACTGAGATTTCCGATGCTGTGCAAAGGATGACTTCACGTCCACTTGCTTTCTCTTCCTTTAACCAAGCGAGGAAGGGCTGGTTATACTCTAATTCTGCAGGATCAAATTTGAGTTTGCGGCCTAGAATTCGTTTCCACCTCGCACGCTTCCCTGTCAAGTCTAGGAAAAACATCCAAGGAATCAACCAAAATCGGGGAAGAACCACTCTACGGAAGGTCACCCGTGACATGTCGGTGAAAATCAGGGTACCATCAAGGTCGACCGCGAGTGGCAGTTTTGTCGCCTCTCCCATGGCGCCTACGGCGCCACCGGAGCGCTTTCAATCTGTCCTCTGCTTCGCAGAGAATTGATGTGGATGCGACCTTTGGGCACGACGTGGACATCGAATCTATGCCGTGGTATCCGCGCGTTGCAGCCAAATCTGTAACCGATGCAATCATGACACCACCCGCAGGTTTCACCGCCCATGTTCTTCACGTTCGATGGGACAGTTTACCCATGCTATTGCCCGATGGTGAGCTGACATCTGATACTTGGTGGGGTGGACTTTCACCTACATGGGGAAAATGGGTTGAGGGTTCCCCCCTCTCAGTCGAAGAGAATCGCAATGGTTGGTTGGTTGAATTTGAGAAGCATGAGGCGCAAATTTTGCCACTGGATGAAGATGGCCACGGACGACGACTATCTTCTCTGAATTGTCCTGAATTACATACAGCGATTGGCGGGATTCAGTTTGAGGGTAGAGACGTGATTCTAATTTACAACAAAATAGAGTCTACCCCATTACCGCTGGATCAAAAGCACCTCACCTTGGCAGGGGAAGCGTTGGGTCGTTTCCATGCACTTTGCGGTCGCAATTTAGCGACACCGAATGATGAGCGTGCATGGAACAAACGCCTCGACGTTCTCGAGCCACGAACCCGTTCAGCCACGAAATGGAGGGCCCCACATTCTGCCGATACTCAAGGGACCATTACGCACCGAAATTTCAGTCTAGAACATTGCCACTTAGTCGATGGCAAGGTCATCATCAAGGGTTGTATGGGTGGAATTCACAATGCTCTGATTCCGGAAACCTCTCCATCGCCCGCACTGAGAGATGTTGCGGCCGCTGCAATCCATCTTGAACCCGAACTCAAGAGGGCATTTTGTCGAGCATGGACAGAGTCTGCCCCCTCTCATTGGTATTCGCATAAAGCGTTGGATAGCCACAGAGGTGGGTTCATCATTTGGGAATATGAACAGCATCTTGAACAGAGATTGTTACATCAAGCATGGGGGGAGAACGAACCCTCACATGTGACCGAATTCCTATCCTCAGTCTCTAGCATTCAGAACAGGATGTATCGTGTACGAACAATCGCAGCAGGCGCTTTGGTTTGCACATTCGTTCCATTGACTGTCCTACTCTATTGGATCTTTTATCCCGATTCACCCATCCCATCAGGTACCGAAATCGCCGGTATTGGAGTGATGGGTATTTGCGGTTGGCTGTTCAACAAAATCTACCGCCACATGGCCCCTATGCCCTGGTGAAATTTTCACCATCATAGGTGTAGATTCGTGGAATACCGGTTGGAATTTCCAAACTGAGGACTTCTTCTTTGGACAATCCTTCAATTTTCATTACAATGCTCCTCAAACTGTTACCATGTGCTGCAACCAGTACGGTTTTTCCAGCATCTAAATCGGGTTTAATCGCCTCATCCAAATACGGTAAAGTTCGCTCAGCACACATGGCCAAACTCTCTCCGTCATCGCCAGGTGGAGGGACATCGTAGGATCGTCTCCAGATGTGGACTTGTTCGTCACCATATTTGTCCCGAGTGTCCTGTTTGTTGAGTCCTTGCAGATCTCCATAATGTCTCTCATTTAGGCGATAATCACGATGCGTAGGGAAGTCGCTTGATGCCCGATTATGGCGCATCACGATTTCGGCGGTATGTTGTGCGCGAATCAGGTCGCTGGTGTGCACAACATCGATTTGTGTGTCCGCCAATTCTTCACCGGCTTTTGCAGCTTCAATTTCTCCTTTCTCTGATAGTTCAACATCGGTCCAACCGGTGAACTTGTTTGCAGCATTCCAGACAGATTGTCCGTGACGTAACAAAATCAGGGTCGCCATGAAATCCCCTCAATCGGTTATGCACTTCTGCGGATTCGAGGTTCGTAGAATACAATTCCATTTTCCTTTGCGATTCGGGCGACGTTGAGAAGGAATGATTGGCGCGCCTCTTTCTCATTCGCACCTCCATCGACATCCCAGTAGATGTTGCAAGAGACTTCAATCGAGTCTTTGGCAATCGAAGTGACCTTGGCCCAAGAAGCGTCTTCTTTCATCGTATTCTCATCATTGCGAATCAACTCTTCAACACCATCGGTGAAGCTTTGCACAGCATCGGGATCGCTATCCAAATCTAGAGAGATGACCGGTTGATATCGGCGCCAGCGTCTCTTGCCAAAATTCTCGATCGGTTTGTTGGTCAGGTTTGCGTTTGGAATCGTGACGATTGTATCCACACTGGTTCGCAGTAGGGTGGTTCTCAAACTGATATTGATCACCTCACCTTCAGAACCGCTAATCAGAACCCAATCCCCAACACGGAATGGGCGATCAAGGAGGACAGTGACTGCACCAAAGACGTTGGCGATACTATCCTTAGCAGCCAAGGCGAGAGCCAATCCAGTGATTCCCAAACCAGCAACCATTGTGGTCAAGTCAAAGTTCAATGCATCTGCAATGAAGATGGAACCAAAGACAACGATACAGAATCGCATGACACTCTCAACTGCGCCAATGAGTGTTCGTTCCGCTCCATCGAGAACATCATCATCATCCCAATATTCAACCACGGCTTGGACACAAACCGTGAGTCTGAGTGCCCAGACAATGACTGCTACAAGCATCACGACCTGAGCGATCGACGGGAGCCAGAATTCCACAGTCGAGGGCATCATTGCTGTGGTTCCTTCGATCAATGAAAGTGAGGATTGCCACATGATGGCCGCACCGACCGCTGTACCCAGTGCCTTGCTCGAGCCGTGAATGGCGATTTCAGCCACAGGACTTTTCTCACACAAACTGTTGAACATGTTTGGTATTGTCATCACAGCAACCAATCTGGCAACAAAAACCAACAGCACCAATCCAATGAGTACCACTAGGGTTCCTTGGTTGAAACCCATCAACTCATCAGCCCAGTTTGGGACCATCTCGACAAACTTGTCCATGTTCTCCGACTCGGTAGAGGGGGGTTCATCATTTCGCTCGGCTAACTTCGCGGAATCGTCCCCTAAAGGGACGTTTCCGTTCGGGTCTTCACGGCGGTCCTTTGAAAGGGTGAACGGGTCTCGACGGGCTGGTCGCCATGTCATCCCGCCGAACTCAAGCACTTCTTGGTGTCCTTTGCATGCTGATTCCAATGCTCACTGGTAGCATCACAACAAATGCTCAGGATGACCCACCCGAGGGCTTGGCTCCCGAGGATCTCTGGAGTGAAGATTATGCAAACCACGTTTACCCTTGGGGCGGCAACGATCGAATTCAATTCAAGCAATATCATGACTATTTCACCATGAAGGATCGCATGATGGAATTGGCCGAACAGAGCTATGAATATCAAGATCAATCAATCAACATCATGTCTTTCCATGAAGGTCTCAATGGTGGCACCAATGCTCGTGGCGTGGATATGACGCTCAACAGTTACGAGGGCCATTTCTACAGTCACGCATCACCTTGGCTGAAGATTACAGGTGGTGGAGAAGAATTGAACGGCGTTGACGGGGGAGAATGCAATGACTTCGTCGGCGATTGTGGTAATTATGCCGAGATTCCAGATGTACAGATGATTGGAAATTTCCATGCCCGAGAGTGGATGTCATACGAAGTTCCAATGATGTTCCTTGAAACAATCGCTCACTACTACGGAACGGCTGGAATCGACAATGACGGCGATGGTTTGATCGATGAGGATACTTGGGGCGACTCCGATGGAGACGGTCAACTCGATGATGATGGCGACTGTCTTTCATTGGCTTCGAATTTCCAGGATTCAAATGGCGATGGAATCCCCTGTGGCCCAGGTGATCTCGGTGTCGACGAAGATTTCCCTGAGCAACAAATCACCGATTTGGTCAATACTCGTGAGATTTACCTTGTCCCCATGTTGAACGTGGATGGCAACCGTTACGATCGCGAGGTTTTCTGTGGTGAAGACGCTTGGAACTGTGAGTCAGCCGGTTGGAGAAAGAATCTCCGAGATAACGGAGTCGAGGGCGTCACTCCTATCCCAGATACGCAGGAAGAGATTGATGAAAGCTGCGACGGCGTAGACCTGAATCGAAATTTCCAGTATGAATGGGGCGCACCTCTCGGT
Organism: uncultured euryarchaeote; assembly: GCA_937901365.1. Lineage (GTDB taxonomy): Archaea > Thermoplasmatota > Poseidoniia > Poseidoniales > Thalassarchaeaceae > MGIIb-P. The sequence goes on from CALCEF010000267.1 coordinate 6,888, forward strand.
GCTACCGGGCCACTTTTCCCGGGAATGTGTTATGCTGGTGGGCCCAATAATGACGTGTATAATGGCCCTGTAGATGATACAGACAATGATGGTGACGGACAAATCAATGAGGATCACGTTGATGGAAACGATGACGATGCTGATGGCCAAACAGACGAAGATTGGTGGGGTGGAAATTCCGAACCAGAAACACTGTTTGTTCAGGATTTGACTGAAATGAATGATGATGACAACAATGGGGCATCCGATTTCGCAGCCACCCTTTCTTGGCATTCCTTCTCTGAATTGGTCCTGTATCCTTGGGGCCACTGTACTGGTTGTGAAACACCTGATCATGAGCAACTCATTTACCATGGCAACAAAATGGCAGAAATGACACTTTACGAAAACATGCAAAGCAGTGATTTGTATCCGACCACCGGTGATTACTGTGATTGGCAATATGGTGTCCATGATTCATATTGCTACACCATGGAAATCGGGACAGCTTTCCATCAGCATCCGGACGACATCGACCACATTGCTGTGCGAAATCTAGGTATTCCATTCTACATTGCTGAAGTTGGAGACAACCCACGTGAACGCGCTAACATTGGGATTCAGGAAGTCGAAAAGACCCAGTGGATTGTAAGTGCTGATGATTTGGTCATTCCAGAATCTGGTCCGATTCCAATCACGATGTGTATCGATCCAAATTTCCCATTCACCAATGACGACAATTACACTCATGTGATGTGGAGAACCGTCAAACCGACCCGTCAACAGAGTGATTTCGGACCCAAGGAATGGGTCACAGAAGATTGGAAGATGACAGGTTTCCAAGAAACTGGAGAGAATTGTACTCTTTCCAATAATGAGACGGGCGACCTGATTGTTGCCAACGTTCCAGTGCCCGAAGATTTCAGCGGCAAACTGCATTACAAATCAATGCTAGGTACACGCTCTGGAACATTCCCGTTCTCTTACCCAGCTCCTGGAATTTACGAGGAAATCAATATCGCTTATCGCGCCCCATTCGGAAATCCGATTCTCGCCTTCATGCTGTTCTTAATCGTTGCAGGAACGGTTTGGGGAAGTCTTGGCATCGCCATTCAGAAGATGAATGAATCCGATCAAGACGAACCTTCGATTGTCGGCGCAACCGACTGAGGTGATTTCATGGGAAAAAGTGACGAGTTCTCCTCTAGATGGGGTTTGATTTTCGCGACCATTGGAGCGGCGATTGGAACCGGTAACATCTGGCGTTTTCCTCGAATGGTCGGCGCCAATGGCGGTGGAACATTCCTCATTCCGTGGCTTTTCTTCCTCTTCATTTGGTCGATTCCACTGGTTATTGCTGAATTCGCGCTCGGAAAGCGAAGTCGAACAGGAACCGTCGGTACATTCCGAATTTTTGGTGGGAAAAATCTCGCTTGGATGGGAATGTGGACCGCTTGGATTTCCTGTGCGATCGGCTTCTATTACGCAGTCGTAGCCGGTTGGTGTATGAATTACTTCCAACTTGGATTCAGAGGAGGCCTATCAGGGGGCGTTGATACGGTTGAAGTTTGGAACAACTTCCTCAACACAACCGAACTTGTCATTCTCTTCCAATCGTTGGTTATCGTCATCACGCTATTCGCGATATGGGGTGGTGCAAAGATGATTGAGAAGGCGAACACAGTCATGATGCTCAGCCTGTTTGCATTGCTCTTCCTCGCATTGTTCCTCGCCCTTTGGATGGATTTGTCCGATGGGTCTCTCGACGGTGCCCTGTTCATGTTCAGCGTCGACTTTGAAATTCTGATGCAACCGGAAACTTGGATCAATGGTTTATCTCAATCCGCGTGGTCTTGTTCTGCAGGAATGGGTATGGCCATCACCTATGCTGTATACATGAGAAAGGATGAGGACACAACTCTCAACGCTTTCACAATGGGTCTAGCCAACAACAGCATCTCAATTATTGCAGGTTTGACCGTTCTCAGTGCTATTTTCGCAGTTCAAGACGACCCATTGGCGACTGTAACCGGTGGTTCAAGCGCCATCACCTTCCTCGCACTGCCTGAGGTATTTGCTCAGGCACCAGGCGGTTCAATCACTCAGTGGGTGATGATGTGGGCATTCTTCCTAGCGCTTACCTTTGCAGCCCTCACCAGTATGATTTCCACGGTTGAGCTCTGTGTTCGCAACTTCGTGGATCACGGCTTTGAGCGCAACAAGGCGGTGGCCATGACCGGTGCAGCAATCTTCGTCTTCGGATTACCTTCGACATTCGTGTGGATTCATCTGGATGCAGATGGCGTTGCATTCCCAGAATTCCTTGAAGTTCAGGATCACATCTGGGGCTATGGATTGATGTTCAGTGGTCTGTTTATCGCCTATACGATTTGGAAATTCGGATTCAAGATTTGGCGAGAAAAAGTCGATGCGGGAGAAGCAGAATCTGGCCTGGCAGGGTACATTCGACATGGTGTCCCCGCGTTCCGAGACGAATTCATCAATACTGGAGACAACGATCTCTGGATTGGTCGCTGGTGGGATTTCTGTATCTTCATCGCCTTCCCAGTATTGTTCACGGTTCTCATCGTCTCTTACTTCGGAGATATGATTGCCAATACCCCTGATGTTTGGAATCCAGGCAACCCACGAGGCCTGACAATCATTCTGCTCTTCTGGGGTGTTGTCGGTGGCCTCTTTGTCGCATTCAACCACGTATTTGTGTCCCGACCTCTGTATCGTAACGTTCCAGAGGGTGCAGGTGCAGGTGCAGACATCTCGATGCTACCCGGTGGTGATGACGACCTCGTCGGCGTTGTGGGGGACGTGTTTGAAGGGTGGGAACACCACGCTTCTGCCGAAGACCTGATGGACGCGGAACTCGCCTAGCCCCTTCGTGGAAGCGGAAGACCGGGGACGTGAGCCCGCTCGTTGGTGCATGCACTGGGCCGAGGTCGGTGTGTTTGACGACAATGCCACATCCTTCGGTATCGACGTATCAAATCTGATGGAAGCAGCCGGTCAAGGGTTGGCCGCTCAAGCGATTCGAATGTTAGATTCGATGGACAAAAAGCGCGGTCCAATTTGGATCCTATGCGGTCCAGGGAACAATGGTGGAGACGGTTTTACCGCAGCCTTGGGGCTAATCGAAGAAGGTGTAGATGTTCGATTGCTGGCCACGCATCTAATCCAACGAGGCGCTGCCGCTCAAGAGTACAGAGAGCGATGCAGTGCAGCGAATATTCCGCTTTCGATTTGGCCTGAAGTTCAATCGACAATTGGTACAGGGCACCCTGCTCTCATCATCGATTGCCTGGTTGGAGCTGGACCCGGACATGCCGGCGTTCGCCTCCGAGGCGATGTTGCCAATGTTCGCAATTGGTTGGCGGAGAGTCGCGGTCGAGACTCCCCAGTATTGGCCTGTGACATGCCGACGGGACTTGGAGGCCCCGATGTCATCAGAGCCACAGCAACCGTCACCTATCACGCTGAAAAGTGGGCTCTTCGAGATCTGGATGGTAATGTCCAACCTGACGTCGGGGAGATTCACACCGCCAATCTACCATGGCCAGCACATGTCGAAGATTGCGGGCCCGGTGACGCACGACGTCACCCTCCTATTCGTGCCGATGCAAGAAAGGGAGACAGAGGCCGATTGCTCATCATCGGTGGTGGACCGTATCATGGAGCCCCAATCCTGGCTGGGCTTGCGGCCGAACGGAGCGGTTGTGACCTCATCCATCTGGCCATGCCAACCGAGGCCGTAGAACGAGCGGAGTGGCCATTATCTCTGATTCCGGAACCCATTCCAGATTCATCTCACTTGACCAGCCTTTCAGTCGGCACAATCCTCGACCGTGTTCTAACTGGACGAGGGTGTCAAGCGGTTCTCATCGGTCCCGGACTCGGTCGTGAAGATGCTTCGATTGATGCGGTTTGCGAAATCATCGAGAAACTCGTCGAGTCAAACATTCCTTTGGTAATCGATGCGGACGCCATCCGGGCCCTTCCCTCACATGCTTGGCCTACAGGAATGGTTGGTGTCGTCACACCACATGCGACTGAGATGGCCCATTGGCTCGGCGCATCAGATCCCGCCGAAATCCTGCAAATTCGAGCCCGTCGTGATGGAATTGCAAGAGTGGTTGAAGACGAGTCTTGTGTAATCGTGCGAACCGGTGCTGAGGACGAGTTGTGGGCGCCGGGTGGTCGGCATTGCTTTGCCACCGGGGGTCACGCACGAATGTCCGTGGGGGGGACTGGCGATTTGCTCAGTGGTTGTATCGCAGGTCTCATCGCGCAAGGAATGAGTCCATGGGCAGCATCTCGTTTGGGTTGTGCACTGCTTCGAAGCGCTGGCGCTTCTGCAGCCATCGAATATGGCCCGGGGTTGTCAGCCAGCGATGTTCCTGCACACATTGCTCGAACATTGGCGAAATGGACGGGCCAAGACGCGGACCGCGACGCTTGAGAACCAGAACCGATTGGTGATGTTGTGCCGACAGTCAAAGAGTGGATTGCAATCGTGGCTCTGGTGGCCTTGGTTTTGATTCCGATTTGTTGGAAATTCTGGAAACGCTGGGATCGGCCTTCCCTTGCATCACTCCTCGAAATGAAACGCAGAATTCGCGAGCGTGACATCCGTGAAGCCTTCATCAAAGAAGATGCCAAGGTTCGGGAACAGCAGCGTATTGAGGCTGAAAGAGAGTTGGCCATTCGCAAGGCTCAGGCCCCTCCCCCTGTCGAAAAAGAGGTCCTCACCTCGGCTTTCGGCAATCTCGGTGTAACCGATTCCACAGGTACTGCTGTGCTTGAGGGGAGTGTGGTCGAATCGAAAGAGACCATCCTAGCTCCGGTTGAAAATGTGGATTCTCTTGTGGATCAATTGGATGTCGAAGGCATCGTTGAGGATGTCATTCCAGAAGCAGCCCCTGTGGCTGTCCAATTGCGCGCAGAGACCGGTACCGACGATGTCAAGTGGGATGAGCAACAAGAAGACGATGATTGGTCTGACATTGGGTGGTCGTGATGCTAGAAAACCCAAAGAATCGTGTCATTCGGGCTAAAGATGGCTTACAGTCATCTGAATATGGAATTCGAAAAATGGTCTCAGAATACATCCGGTATCTGGGTGTGGCTACCTTCAATGCCGTCTTTTTCTGGACCTTGTATGAGGTGATGTACTGGATGGACCCATTGTCGATTTACCCTGCGACAGTCGCTTGGGCAATCGCCTATGTCATCGGTTCATTCGAAGCCCATTACATGCATCGAGCATTGACCTTCAAGTCGTCAGTGGACTACAAAGAAAGCCTGTATTGGGCACTCATTGTTTACGGTGCGATCGGCATCATGTCAACCATCTCCGAACATCTTCTCGTCTACGTATTCGATGTGCATCATCGCATCGCTTGGGCCATCAACATGTGCGCCTTCGGCTTCATGATGTTCCTAGGTCTCCGCTTGTTGGCCTTCCCGCCTGAAATGGATTTGGAAGAATCATCGCACCCTGTTGTTTGAAATGGTCTTCGCACGCGCGCGCGAGGTGAGGATGGGCGTTATCGTGAGTGTAAACCCGATCAAACGAGCGGCGATGATCATTGCAGATCTCAAAACAACCCTCTATGGTCGACAACAATTTTCACAAGATTTCGGACGATATTTCGTCATCGCTTGTCTCAATTCAGTGTTCATGTTCGCACTCTACCAACTCTTCTATTGGTTCAACCCAGTGGAATCATTTACGGGGGAAGTAGCCTGGTTCTTCTCATTCATTCTCGGAACGATTGAGGCGCATTACGTCCATCGAAGATTCACCTTCAAATCGACCACATCTTATGGTGAAAGTTTGTACTGGGTGATTTTCGTCTACTCGATCATCCTCGTATTGTCAACTCTCACGATTTCAACATTGATTCGCACGTTTGAAATCCAGTATCAATTGGCTTGGGTCATCAACAACTGTCTATTCGGTTTGGTCTATTTTGCCGGTCTCCGCTTGTTGGCATTCCCTCCAGAAGTGCCCTCTGAGGCGTAAACCTCGCCCCTCAGATTGAAGAGTCGTGTGCGCGCGCGAAGCGCCGATGTTCCAGCGTCCACGCGGTACTCGTGACTTCGGTCCGACCGAAATGGCACGCCGTACCGCCCTTGAGAGGCTGTGCGATGAACAGGCTGCTCGCCATGGATTCTTGCGGGTTGCAACCCCCACATTCGAGAGCCTAGATCTGTTTACGGCCAAGTCCGGTGACGCTGTGGTTGGCGAACTCTATGCGTTTGAGGACAAAGGTGGACGTCCACTGACCCTACGCCCTGAATTGACCGCACCCGTCATGCGCATGGTCGCCAATGAAATGCGCTCGGTTCCAAAGCCAATGCGCTTGGCATACTTCGGTTCCTGCTTCCGTTACGAGGAATTCAAGACCGCCCGGTATCGTGAATTCTGGCAGTATGGGTGTGAGGTTGTGGGCGCATCCGGTCCACTGGTCGAGGCAGAAGTCGTCGCCTTCGCCATCTCACTAATGCGCGCGGCGGGCGTCGAGGACTGGACGATGAAAATCGGCCATGTCGGCATTCTCAACGATCTTCTCGCAGGACTTTCCGTTCCCGAGGGCAGTCGTCGTGATGTCATGCGCCTTCTCGACAAGGGCGACTTCGCTGGCTTGACCGGCAAAGGCGTTGCAGAAGATGCTGCAGCCAAGTTGGAAGCCTTCGCTTCTCTATCGGGTGGGGCCGATGTCATGCAGGATGCCCGCGCCATGTTGGAAGAGATGGGTGTGGCCACCGACAGTTTGGATTCACTTGCAGAAATGATGTCCAGTTTGTCTGGGCTTGTTCCTGACATGCCTGAGACCACAATCGATCTCACCGTGTCTCGCGGATTGGATTACTACACGGGCACGGTGTTTGAATTCGAAGTCGCCGAACTCGGTGGAGAATGCCAGGTTCTCGGCGGCGGTTCCTATCGCTTGATGCACCTCTTTGACTTGGACGAACTCGACCCGTGTTGTGGATTCGGACTCGGATTTGATCGCATTCTCATCGCCTTGGAGAAACAAGCTGAGCGCTTGGGCCGAGATGAGGTTGTACCCGGTGAATCATCAGGTCCGGGCAGTTTGGCCGTCATTCCATTCAAGATTGATGCCAACAATGTGCTTGGATTGGTCGCCGGCTTACGTGCCTCGGGTGAGCGAGTGCTGCTAGAATTGCGTGAACGCAACTTGGGACGTTCGATGGGTTGGGCCGACAGTGCTGGAGCGGCCTTTGCCCTGATTGTGGGCCCGCGTGACCTAGAGGCGGGTGAGGCTACGGTCAAGCGTCTCTCCGATGGAGAGCAGGCGCAGTGCGCACTGAATGCAGAAGCCGTCGCAGAGGCACTTGCGCAACTGCGCGCGTGATCACTCTTCGTCTTCGTTGGCTCGAAGCAGAGCGGCTGCAGCCAGTCCACCGATGCCAATCATCGAGGTGAAGCCGGGTAGCAGACCACCATCGTCGCCGCCGCCACCGCCGCCACCGCCGGTCAACTCCTCAACAGCGGTTTCATTCAAGATTGGGAATGTCACGGATGCATTGTATGCAGGTCCGTTGTCTGGATGGGTGAAGTAGAGTCCGAAAATAGCTTCATCATCTGCTGTCCAGAAATTGCCTGCTTGTGAGTTAATGACCATTGTAAACTCGATAGTAAACGATTCTTGGCTGCCATTCCAGTATGCGAGATCTTCAGTCACAGGAAGTGACCACACGACTTGGTTCTCACCATCGGAAAGCGAGTCGAACTCTTTGATTGCAACTTCTCGGCCACCCTTTGCCAAAGAAACGTTGAGATTTTCACATTCTCCATTACAGGTTTCCTGGCCATTGGTCCACTGTCCGTTAAGGTTCAACATGAAATTCATTTCAATCATTTCGCCAACAGCGAGAATGACGTCCTCATCCAAAACAGGATCCATTCTGCAAGTCACCTTGACATCCATTTCCGCACTCCCACCACGGGATTCTTCTCCATATTCTGCACTATCTGCATTGGTGTTGTTGAATTTTGAATTGCAGTTCGAGAGTTGGGGGTTACCGAACAGGTAGAGCGTGTTGTGTTCTGCAGTCGGTTGTCCATTTTCCGAACCTGGTGATTGCATGGCGCTCAATCCCGGCGATGCGGTGGTTGAACTGGTCATCATGACGGCAAGCATCAGAGCGACGATTGTAACAGAGAGTCCTCGGCGGTCCATGTTCAGCCGTGATGACTACCCCGTTTGAGCATTCTGCTTCCTTGGCCTAAAGGCCAATTTAGGAATCAAAGCGCTGAATCGAACCAAATCCGGGGCCTCGATTGCCGCTCTGTCGTGCGATATTGAGGGCCTCACCCAACTTGTCGGCGGACATCACAGCGTCGGTCAGTCGCTCGTTTGCAACACCGGTGATAATCGCCATGACCTTGATGGTATCACCAAATCCAGGATCCTGTCGAGCACCAAAGATGACGTTGGCATCCGGACTCAATCGCCCGGTCATCAAGTCAACCACTTGACTGGCTTGTTCCAGCGTCATGTAGGGTCCACCTGTGACGTGGATGAGCGCACCGGTCGCGCCATCGATATCGATATCCAACAATGGATGGTTGAGAGACTCGTGAACCACTTCTTCGGGACCACGGTCGCTCTCACCATACAGCATCATGGTGACGCCGCCACCCTTCATGATGGTTCGAACGTCAGCGAAGTCGAGGTTAATCAGGCTCGGTAGCGTGATGGTTTCAACGATACCCTTGACGATTTCAGCAATCAATTGGTCCATGATGCTGAACGCTTCATCCAGTGGAAGATTGGGCACGTAGTGTAGGAGTCGATTGTTGTCGAGAACCAAGACCGCATCCGCTTCTTGTCGAATGTTCTCAAGGCCCTCAAGGGCTCTTGTCATTCGCTGTCGCCTTTCGACCTGGAATGGGGTGGTCACCACAGCGACCACGAGAGCTCCAGCACGCTTGGCCTCCTCAGCGACAATCGGTGCAATCCCAGTACCGGTTCCACCGCCCAATCCAGCGGTGATGAAAACGAGGTCTGCTCCGGAGACAATCTGGGTAATCACATCGCGTCCAGCCTCTGCACACTTGCGTCCTGTCGAAGGGTCGCCTCCGGCACCCAATCCACGGGTGATGTGACGTCCGACCAGCAATTTTTGCAGGGCGCGAGTGTGATCGAGATGTTGCTTGTCGGTGTTGATGGCGACTGTAATCGCACCTTCCACACCAAGATGGGTGATTCTGTTCATCGTGTTGTTACCTGAACCACCACAACCACAGATGAGAATGCGTGGATCTGGTACTCCAAATGTGGAGACATCTTCGTTGAGCAAAGCGGTCGATTGCTTACCATCTAAATCGCGTTTCAACTCGC
>CALCEF010000268.1 GCA_937901365.1 uncultured euryarchaeote
TTACATGAAAAATCGAGTTGCTGTAAAATGAAGCTGAAAGTGGCCACCTCCCATCTTCCTCTGTTCTCTCATGATATCCATGGATAATCATGCAGGCATCACATTTCTCTCCAACGTGCGCAGTTACAAGATATCCATTGGTTCTAATCCCTTTATTGTCTAAACGAACGATTGCCATGCGATCCACAACTTCTGTACAGTCATCGAGCATCGATTGCAGTCGACTGAATTCCCGTTTTGCTTCGTTAATCTTCTCAGAGACGATTGGGACTTCCTCCAATTCATTGGGCCCCATGCCATTAACGATATTCTCAAGCAACGTTTGACAATAGGAATCATCCGACGCATCGATTGTTCGTCCAATCCAAACAATTGGATTTTCTGACAAGAATTCTTCGCGTGAAACCTTCCCCCCATCCAACTTGTCAACCATGCCCATCCACGGTTCAATATCGGTTAGGTCGGCACTATTCTGGAACGTATTGTAACAGACCCGAGCGGCACTCAATGCATCATCCCACACGATATTACAACCCTCGCGAGTTGCTGCTATTTGCTGTTCAGGAGTAGGTTTGTTTGTCAGATGATGATCGATGTGAAGACCACACATTGGATGGAAAGGAAGATCGAGGACGGCGGTCTCTCTGGTCATCCAATCGTCCACATCTCCTCTGCGAACCTCGGCAGGATGGCTGAATCGGACCGGGACATCATTCCACACCCTGCGAAGAATTGCAGCCGATAGCAGACCATCTAAATCTCCATCAGCAACAACTCGCTGAATATTCATCATCGATACGTCGACCAAAGCCTCTCCTCCAAGCGTTGCTGGTCATCACACCCCGCTATTAGCGTTGGCGACACAACATACTGTGCATGCGCAAGCAATTAGTAGACGCCGCCCTTTCAAGCGACATGGAGACCTCGTGCGGAGTCGTCCTCGTCAATTTTGGCAGTGTTCTTCTTCTGCAATATCCGCAAGGCCATTGGGGGTTCCCCAAGGGTCACTACGAGGAGGAAGATGGCGCTTACCAACGAACTGCATTACGTGAATTGGAAGAGGAGACTGGCATTTCAGAAGTCGAAATGCTAGATGGTTGGCGAATGAGGACATTCTACACATTTTCTCGTAAGGGCAAAGTGGTCGAGAAAGAGGTATACTGGTTCATTGGAGAGACCGAACAATATGAGATTACATTGAGCCACGAACATCGCAATTTCATGTGGCTTGAATGGGATGATGCGGAGAATCAGTTGAATTTTGAGCAAAGCAAAGAGGTATTGCGAGGGGCTCGCGCACAATTACGAGCCTTAGGTCGTGAACTCTAATCTTGAACTCTCTTACCAAGAGGAACCCACAGGGTTTCATCCTCACCCAGGGTCATCGCAACCCACCGGATTAGAACAAAGAACCAATCTGAAAGACGATTGAGATATGCAATGACCACATCACGCACAGCACTTTCTCCCTCAGCCTCTCTCAAACTCATCGCTCTTCGTTCAGCCCTTCTTGCAATCGTTCTAGCGAGATGCATCGTAGCAATAAATGGTGAACCTGTTGGGAGGATGAATGATTCCAGCGGCTCCAAATTTTCGGTCCAGGCATCCATCTCAGAACAGAGTCTGTCAGCCTGTTCTTGTCCAATCACCGTCATTGCATCAGGTAATTGATCAGGAGTAAATGCACACTCGCCCCCTACATCAAAGAGCTCTTGTTGAATCAAAGCGATTTTCGATGTCACTGCATTTTTCACTACGCGAACAGTTGCTCTAGCACCCCCATCTTCATGGTGAGTGTCAACGCGCCCGAGCTCAGCCCTGACCATGCCGATCACTGAATTGAGCTCATCGATCGTACCGTAGAGTTCTACACGAGGATGATTTTTCGATACACGTTCACCAGATGCAAGAGAGGTTTCTCCAGCGTCACCTCCTCCAGTGTGTACCTTGGTAATGCGTACCATGAGTTAGACGGAGAGGCTTCTAAACAAGGGTCTTTCGCTACTTCAAACACTCTCAAACAAACAGTCTTCTTGAGTTTTGATTCGTAATCTTTTGATCACTAAGATGCTCAGAGCAATCCAGATGAACAATTCGATGGCAATGCAAACCCAATACCAATTTCCAAGACTAGAGAGGATTGCATTTGCATCATAGGGCTGTCCATTGAACCCAATGTAGATCGCTTGGGATAGCAAATTTGCTCCGAACCAAATTGCAATGATTACCCAAGTCAATCGTATACTGAGGACTTCTACCCGCCCTTTTTGCAACCCATCACCATGGTTAAATTGTCATTCGAGATATTTAACATACACTAGAGCAACCCCAAGTAGCCCTACCTTTTGGGAGGTTATTCCGCCTCAGAAATCGGTTGACTGAGTCGCTTTAGACAGGAATCAATCTTCTCAATCCAGGCTTTTTCAACAATTTCGATCCCCCCGAGTCTTTCCAGCATTTCCGAATGTCTAGCGGCTTCCGTTTGGTTTCCTTGTGATTCGTGAATTCGAATCAAGGCGACATGGCTCATTGCATCGAGCCAAGAATCATCCACACTCCAAGATTTCTCGAACATTGCAATCGCCCCCCTCTCGCCATCAATCAGACCCCTGTCGAGTTGCCGCAGGGCTGCTTGGGACCAAGAAATTCCTTGAATTCCAATAATGAGTCCCTTCCAGAAGAGGAAGACCTCAAGGAGAATCACAATGGTGACCAGTACGAATCCAACCCATTGTTCTGTACTGTTGTATGTTGACCAACCATCAGCCAATGCTGAAACCGTTGCAGCGACAAACCACATGCCTGCAAATGGAGCCAAAATCACATCTCTATTTCGCCGGTCATGAAATGCTCCAATCATTACACCAATGCCACCCATGACCCCTGCAATCATCACTGGTAGGTCGGGACTCGTTGCACGAGGAGAACTCAACGCCATCGCCAATAGTCCTGTGAGGCTGAGCATAAGCCAAGCCCAGCGCCCCCCAATTTCAGGAAAAGGTTGAGCATAACTCATCCAGAGCAACAGTGCAGATGTACTCCCGAGGAAGGCAATCCACATCCACATTGACAACACGGCGAAGGTTTCGGTATTCAATTCATTCCCGACTCGCCGCTGGGCTCACCATCATCGCCCCGCCACCCGGGTTGCCAAAATTCCTCATTGTCTAACCAAGCCAACCAATCGGCAGCATCCGCCTTTAGCAATCGATAGGCCCTACGCTCCAAACCCTGAAGCAACCCTTCGTCGATCTCAGCCTCTTTGTGAGCCTCTTTCCATTCAATTTGGAGCTCTGAAATTCGGCGTTGTCCTTCTACGTGATTGTCAAAATTCCGTTCACACATTTCACGCAATTCGGTCAACCAAACTCGGGTACCTTTGATGTGCGGGTCATCATTCAATGGCTTCTCCCGCCGCTTGAATGGCCACCAACCCATACCCATCCTTCGTCGACCCTCCTCCTTGAGTCTTCGCCCTAATCATGAAGTCGTGTGACGTTAGGGGAACATCATGGCCCGCATCGTTGTCCACACACATGGCAAGGCGCGGGAGAAAGGATATTCTCATCTCATCAGCAAGTACGCTGAGCGTCTAGAGAGTAGAGGCGTGACTGTAATCGCACATTCTGATCGCTTGGATCATGATGCATACGTTTCAAAGATTGAAGATGCCGCATCAAATGGAACCCTGATTCTACTCGATGAAACTGGACAGATTGGAGACACACTTTGGATGCTTGAGAATTGGAAATCATGGAGATTGTCCAACACGGCGATTCACCTTGCCATTGGACCCGTAGATGGATTCAACACCGAGGTCATATCGCGTCATGAAGCAATTTCTCTCGGTCCGCTGACGCTAACCTACGAAATGGCCGCAGTCGTCCTTCTTGAGCAACTGTATCGGGCCAGCGAAATCGAACGAGGGTCACCCTATCACCGAGACTAATCAATCGATGAAGCGATTCGAATGATTTCGTCGATGAACTCAGTCAGACTTTCGAGATCAATTGCTGGATTACAGATGACTGGCCGCAGCACGGTTCTGTCTCCTACTTTTGCTAGGGACACCATGAAATCACCCTTTCGTACCATTTGTTGTCGAAGTTTTTCATTGAATAAGTTGATTTCATTTTCATCAGACATTGCTCCACGATATCTCAAACACACATTCGTGAATGCGCGCTCACAGACCAATTCCAAGTCAGGGTGATCGTTGATGAGGTTCTCCAATTCAATCGCCAACTCAACATAACGTTCGACACGCTCACTCCATCCCGAAGTACCACAAGATTTCCATTCAATCCACAATTTCAATGCGTCTACACGACGGCCACATTGGAGACTTTTCCGACCGAGGTCATACTCTTCACCAGGTTCGTGAAACAGGTAATGAGCAGATTTGATGTACGAACAGGATTCACCTAAAGCACCTGCATGAGGCGTCAACAATATCGAACAAGTGAGTGGAACCCCCATCAATTTGTGTGGGTCCCAAGTGAGGCTGTCTGCCCGTTCGATTCCAGCCATCAAATGTTTGTATTTTGGAGAGAACAGACAAGGTGCACCGAGGGCCGCATCCACATGAAGCCAGAGATCCTCATCACGACATACATCTGCTAACAGGTCAATTGAATCAAAGGCCCCGCGAACAGTTGTTCCAGTGGTTGCTACAACACAAATGGGGGTGCGCCCCGAAGAGCGGGCTTTTGCAATTTCATTGCGCAAAACATCGGATTTCATCTCTCCTCTTTCATTCGTCTCAATCTTGATGACTCCTTGGTTTCCAATGCCGAGTACATGGGCTGACATCAGTAGTGAGTAATGCGACTCAGCAGAAACAAAAACTGCAATTTTCCTCCCGTCAATTCCCTCATTCATTGCATTTGGAAAATATCGATCACGAGCAAGCAATAAGGCGAGCATATTCGAATTTGAGCCACCTGATGTGAATGTGCCATCTGTATGCTCCCATCCAGCGAAGCGACCAAGTGTTGCAACCATCTCTAACTCAATCAATGTGGCCGCTGGCGCAATTTCCCATGTGTAGATACTAGTATTGGAGAGCACAGTTGCAATTTCACCCGCTAATCCCGCTTCAGAAAGTCCACCCCAAAGTGGTTGAAAGAAATGCGGGTGCTGAGTTCGTACGCATTCTGAGAGATAGGTATCAATGGTTGAGATTAACTCATCCGCATCCATGCCCGATTCATCCACCGAGACCTTCAGTATCTCAGCGAGTTCAGCCGGTGTTCGCCAAGTTCTGACTGGCAATTCACGATTCATTCTATCGCGAAAATGGCCACGAACAATATCGAATACACCTTCAAGCAATGCATTTTCCATGGAGACCCCTCAAAGTCGCTGGCGGTTTTGACGCTGTGCATCCAACGCACAGATCGCTGCCATGTGGACCACATCCCTAACCCCATCTTCTCGCTGCAAAACATGGACCGGTTTGGCCATTCCTTCAAGAATTGGCCCGGTCATTTCAGCATCTCCGAGCCGTTGAAGCAATTTGTAGGAGATGTTGGCCGCTGCCAAGTTCGGACAAATCAGCACATTGGCTGGCCCACCGAGCGTCATGAATGGATATTGTTCCTGAATGGATGGAATGAGCGCTGTGTCCGCTTGCATCGGGCCGTCGATAATCAGCGATGGATCCAATTCTCTGGCGACCTCAATCGAATCTTCAATTCGTTCAGTCCGATACTGGCTAGATGAACCAAAGTTGGAAAACGAGAGGAGGGCAACCCGCGGCTCTATTCCAAATCGTCTGGCAACCCTAGCGGTTTGGACAGCAATTTCAGCCAACGTTCGCACATCAGGATAAATGTTGATTGTCGCATCACCAATGAACATCAATTGCCCTTTGATTGTCATCATGTATGTACCGACAACGCGATGTGCATCTTCCGCCATGCCAATGGTTGCAAGACATGGCTTCAAGAACTCAGGATAATCTCTTGAAATACCACCAATGATTCCATCGGCGTCACCCAATTCAACCATCATCGCTCCAAACCAGACACGTGATTTGAGCATCCGTTTCGCATCTGTGATTGTCACACCTTTCCGACCACGTTTTTTCTGGAGTGCCTCAGTGTACACGGTACGCCTACGGGGATCTTCTCGAGGGTCTATTTCTTCACATTCAAA
>CALCEF010000269.1 GCA_937901365.1 uncultured euryarchaeote
TCGTATTTCTTGATTAATCTGAGTAATACGACTCGCCAGGTATCTCCGGCTTCATTCCCTTCCGTGTGCGGATATCACCAACGACCTTTTCCAATAGCATTCGTGGCAATTCCTCGAAGCCTGAGTTTTCACTGTTCCAAATCGCGCGACCCTGTGATGCAGCACGAATATCGTTAGAGAATCCAAAGCTCTCTGCGACGGGTACTGTACCAATGACGGTCGTAGTTTCTCCATCAGCAGGCATGTCTTCGATCACACCTCGGCGCTGTGTCACTTCTCTGGTAACTCCACCCAACCAATCGTTGGGGACAGAGACGAACATTTTCTGCATTGGTTCCATGATTGTAGTACCAGCACGCACCATTGCTCCACGCATTGCATTTCGCATTGCAGGAATTGTTTGTGCAGGGCCACGGTGAATTGCGTCTTCATGCAATTTTGCATCCGTTAGTCGGACAAGCATACCCATTGCGGGCTCTCCAGCAAGTGGGCCAGATTTGCAGACTTCGTTGAATCCTTCAATCAGCAATTCACGAGTTTCATGCAAACCCTGGATACCCTTTGTACCATTAATGAAAACGTTTGTACCATTGATTGCATACCCCTTACGCATCATGTCTTTGTCCATGCCGAGTGCAGCGAATTGATCACCGATTTCTTTCTGGTCCTTTGCGCGAATGGTTCCATCACGGAACTCACCCGCCCGCAGTGCATCGATAACGTTCTGCGGTAGCATTTCAACCTCGATGTAAAATCGGTTGTGGCGGTTGGGTGATTTACCTTCAAATGGTCGATCGACGTTGTTCCCGTTGATTGCTTCGCGATATACAACAATCGGTTCACTTACCTTGACCTTGATGTTCTGTTCTTCTTCGATTCGATAGGTGGTAATCTCAAGATGCAGTTCACCCATACCGGCTAGTAGAGCTTCACCTGTTTCTTGGTTGGTAGTGACCTGCAATGATGCATCAGACTTGGCCAAACTGCGCAACGCGTCAATAAATTTGGGTAGGTCCTTCATCGATTGCGGCTCAACAGCAACAGTTACGACTGGTTCTGAATAATGTCGTATGGCCTCATATGGTGTCAAATCTTTGTCTGATGTAACCGTAACACCGGCTGCTGCAGAACGAATGCCTGTCACTGCTGCGATATTACCTGCCACAACCTTTGGCACAGCAATTCGGTCGCCCCCAACCATCATGCTAACTTGTTGAACACGCTCAGCCTTGCTGGCACCGATTGCCCAAACAGTCTCACCATGGTTAATCGAACCCGAATAGATTCGACCTACTGCAACTTCACCGGCGTGAGGATCCATCCAAATCTTGGTAATCATCATCGCAAGTGGACCATTTGGATCGCATTCAAGCATGGCCTTACCTTCTTTGGAATCCATGTCCCCTGTCCAAATATTGGGGATTCGATATTCCTGAGCTTCGATTGGGTTGGGTAACTTGGTCACAGCCATATCGAGCAAGACCTCGTGCACTGGTGCCTTCTTTGCCAATTCCTTTTGCTGCTCATTGTGGCAATATTCAAAGATTTGAGTGAAATTTACACCGGATTTTTGCATGTATGGAATGGTGATTCCCCAGTTATGGT
Source organism: uncultured euryarchaeote (assembly GCA_937901365.1). GTDB lineage: Archaea > Thermoplasmatota > Poseidoniia > Poseidoniales > Thalassarchaeaceae > MGIIb-P. The sequence continues at coordinate 1,606 of CALCEF010000269.1, forward strand.
AAGCAGAACCGAATGCAACAGTGCCATCCATCACACTGACTTGCCATTGCTTCTTGTATTCTTCAGGAGCGAATTGCTTGATGAGTTGGTTTACCTTAGTGATTTGTTTTTCAAACCGTGCCATCATATCTTCTGGAGTGACTTGCAATTCGTTGATGAGGCGGTCGACTTTATTGATGAACAAAATTGGCTTGACCTTTTCCTTCAGTGCCTGGCGTACAACAGTTTCTGTTTGAGGCATAGCACCCTCAACCGCACAAGTCAAAATGAAGCAACCATCTACGGCGCGCATTGCACGAGTAACGTCGCCACCGAAATCAACGTGTCCCGGTGTGTCGATTAGATTGATCAAGAAATCCGTCCCTTCAACGTTGTGAACCATCGATGCGCTTGCTGCGTTGATCGTGATACCTCGCGCTGATTCTTGCTCGTCGAAATCGAGAACACGTGATTTACCTGCCAAATCCTCAGACATCATACCAGCACCCGCAATCAGATTGTCTGATAGCGTTGTTTTTCCATGGTCAATGTGTGCTGCAATGCATAGGTTTCTGATTTGGTCACGGATGTGCATGACATCAGTTGCTTTTGCGATGTTATCTTCCTTACGGCCCATGGTATCACCTGAGTAGCCCCGCGACCTGAACTTGGTTGATAAATCCGCCTATGCGCACGCGCGCACCCGCGTGAGACCTGATATCAACGGGCGGAAGCGGCGATTCGCTGGACTTCCTCTTTCTTGCCAACAGCATAGGAAGCAACATCACCATCTTTTGCCTTCATTAATTCGTTGATGATTCCATCTTTGAGTGTCTTAGTCGTCTTGTAGGTGGCTTCAACACTGCCTTTGCAAAGGTTTCGTATTGCGATATCCAAACGGCGACTTGGGGCACTATCTACCGCCTTAGGCTGAGATACAGCACCAAACTTGATTCGAGTGACTTCCTCCATGGGTGCTGCGTGTGTAATCGCATCTACAAGTGCTTGTAGTGGATTTTCGCCTGTTCGATCATGAATTACATCGAGTGCTTCCTCAAATGCCTTGGCTGCATATTGCTTCTTGCCACCATTCCGACCAGTACGCATGAGTCCATTGATGAATCTTTCAACGACACTCAGCTTTGCCTTGCCCATCCAAGCATTGGCGTGACGGCCACCTGAATGGGGAGTTCCAACAGTGTCTAGATTGACATACGGTGCAAGCCCAGGGTCTTCACAAGTCACTTCTGATGAGTCCCACTTACCAAAAACAAGTGTACCAATGCCTGCGATTGGAGGTGCACGCTCAACTTCCTCCACCACTTCGGGTTCGTCAGCAATTTCTTCATCGGACATGAAAACACCTCAGCGCACGGGCTTTTCTTTGCGGCCACGAACCATTTCATCAAGTGAAACTCCATTGACTTGGATTACCTTGTATCGAATCCCAGGGATGTCTCCGTACGAACGACCCATGCGTCCACCGATTCC
>CALCEF010000270.1 GCA_937901365.1 uncultured euryarchaeote
AAACCGTTTCGAAACATTTTCGGGAAACGCCAGAAACTGTTTCAGCCCAGAAGTCTAGCAATAATGTCAGCTTTCGTCCCACTACTGTCCAATCCCTGTAGGGTGGCGAGTTCAACCAGTTCTGCTTTCTTTAATCGTTTCAGAGATGCTTCACTGGGGCCCTCATCAACCTCTTCAAGAATCTCTTCTTCGATTTCCAATACCTCTTCGCCTACCGATGTGAATTCAGGTTCAGAAATTGGCTCAGGTGTAGAATACTCGTCACCAAATCCTGCTGGCGCTGGTGGAGGAGTCGGTTTGGCATATTGACTGATAATCTGTTGTGCAGTCCACCCTTTATCCATCCATGTGTTTACCTGCTGTTCTGTCCAATCAGGTAGCGCTGCACGGACCTCTGCAACAGACAACAAACGAGGATCTGGCGTCGTTTCTACAGGAGTTGAAACGTTTCGACCTGTTTCGATGTAATCGGAAGCCGCCCTACTCAATTCACTGTGTTTCAGATACCCGTTATTGTCCTCATCATACGCATTGGCAAAATGTAGGAAGGCAGCCGCGTCCAGAATTCCGTGTGATTCAATCACATGAGCAACGGTGTCATCGTTGAAATCAAGTGGATATTGATTTTCTGGAGATACGGTCGATTGAGTCATCATGGTTGTGAAATCAACCGCTGCACGGTCCAGTTCGTCTGCATCAAGGAACCCGTCTCGATCCCTGTCATACCTTCGCGCGTGAGCCAGGAAAGCGTCTTTGTCATAGATTCCATGCCGTGATACTGTATTCCACAACGTATCCTCTTCGTAATCGAGGCGGATTCCACTTGGAGTGGCACCAAAGGCAGATTCTTCTTCATCACCCCACGCATCCTCAAGATATTCACCCATTGATTCGCTAGGCTTGCGCATGATGATGATTCCAAGCAAGGCGACAACGATGACGATTAAGACGCCGACAATCGCGATGAGTACTACCGTTGTAGAGCCTGCACCCTCTGTTGATTCAGCACCACTTACTGAAAACTCCTCTACTGGGAGGAGGTTGTCCGAATTATCATCAATGTAGATGTATAGTTCAGCTGTTCCAGCCTTCCAGGCCTCCCACTCAAATGTGAGGGTTGCATCAGAATCAAGTGATGTTAGATTGAGCGTTTTGGAGTCGTGGATTAGCCAATCTCCATCTCTCTGCTCAACCATTGTGACATTGATGCTACCTCCACGAAGGCCTTGGTTCACAAAGATGGCCTCAAGTGTAACCGACTCCCCGTATTCTGGAGCCAGTGGTGTGATTGTCCAAGATGATAACTCTGGAACGAACTCAATGATCTCTAGCAGAGGGTATCTTGGTGATGTCTCGGTTCCATCACCCTCAAGTGCATTTCCTGCCAAATCCGAGCCTTCTATCCAAACTGCAATTTGGTCCCCATCTTGCAGTTTCTCGCCATCAGATGGACGCATATCGATATTGTTTGCATAGTGGGTTTGCTCACCTTGTACATTTACGAAAGATAACTCGCCGAACCCACCAATACCCAATCTTGGCAGGCCATTTCGATAAAATTCCCAATGGATGGTAAGGTTGGTTTCAGGCATCCCTCCGGAATCCTCGATGAGTGTGTCAATCTGGACCGAACTGAGTTGATCGCTTTCCAATCGCAATAGGGACGAAGTCGGGAACCTAAACTGATCAAAAACAACTTCTGGTGCAATGCTATCAATAATGACGCTTGAATCTGTATTCGGTATAGATGAGCCAGATCCTGGAACATTGAGAACGGTCAACTCAATCGGTAACTGCTGTGCAGGTGGAGTCCTCTGAGGGAGGACCAAAGGCGCATTGAATAGGCCACCAGATTGGACGGTTACCACCTTCTCGACGACAACGCTGCCAACGAGAATTTGAGCCAATACTGAGAGGTTTTGATCAGGAGTTAGGATGGGGACCGAGGTTTCACTATACTGAACAATTCCCTCAACGATGAGCTCATCACCCTCTTGGACATTCAAAACGGTTGCATTGCCGTCCGAAATCGGTGGTGTCAAATCCACCAAATCTGTAGCGACAGCCTCCAAGACATTGTCCAACCGCCAGCGCAATGCATTGAGATTGTTGACATTTGCAACGGTTGCCGTATCATCGATGACAGTGACGCCTGGAACATACCAATTCTGTGATGTAGGTGTATCCCAATCCATGCGGAATGTGATGTCCAGCCTCGAAGTGTCGGCAGTCATTGGAGTCACTAGAGCAGCAATTGGTTGAACATGACTGTTGGGTACGGTCGAGAGAATATCCTGTCGAGGGTCGTAGTGGAATTGGCCAAGAGGTGCATACGATTGGCCAGCGAGATAAACTGCAATATCATCCAATGTTTGGACACCATTGGCATCTTGGACAATCATTGAGAACGTATGCGTTTGGCCAGCCAGCAGATGTTCGGCCCAAGTGTCGAGGGAGAACCCTGTGTTTAGCAGAGTAGTTTCAGTATTTTGAGCGGTTTGCAATGTAGCCCAATCATTTTGTAGGCCGGGGCCGCCCCCAGTCCCACCCTCTTGGTAGCTGTTACCAGCCCAATCTACACCTTCCAACCACAGGCTGACCTTTGCATTGAATCCATTCGTAGCAACTTGAATATTGGAAAACGATACCTGTTGTGAACCGCTGCGCAGAGGGTAAAGATTCTCAGTCATCATCTGATACTCTGAAGCCTGGGCGAACCCATCGCCATTGGTATCATCAACACCCTCTCGCCAGTAATGAAGGGTAACTTCGTCATCTCGATCTTGGGCATCGGACACGGTGATGTGAACTGTCAAAGGATTGATTGGATCCCAAACGTAACCATTGGCATCGAGTTGTCCCACCGACGTTGAAACAAGGAATGGGCTGGCAACGGGAGCTTCATCATCGATCAGAACTGTAACGATTGGTGGACTTGTGGTCGAATCGTTTGCCCCTGTGGAACCAGTGACTGGACCCACGCGACCAATTGTGGGAGTCAGTGTGTGGGATTCTGCTGAGGTGAGGGTGACCTCGCCTGAAAAGGTCCCCTCTCCATCCGAAACCAGTGGCATTTCCAGCCCCGATACATTGACAATCATTGCGAAATCACTCTGTTGTGGTCGCAAATCAACAGTGTTTTGGAATCGAACACTGCCCGTAATTGAAACATTATGGCCACTTCTAGAGTGGAATGGATAATCGGGTGAGAATTGGTTAGAGATGTGCCGGTTTTGATCGTCATATACTTCGAAACTACTGACCTCTAGATCGTTTTCTACCGCTTGGCTCCCTGAACCTCCTGATTGAGCCGTTGCTGGGGCAATGGCTTCGCCAGTGATGTTTTGTCCGAGAACCGACCAATCGATTTGTGCGACGTCATCCCATGTCCAAGAGATGCTGAATCGCCAATCTATCTCAAGAACTCCTGCTGTTTCCGACACACTACAATCCAGTTCCATCGGAGCCTGTGCTTGTCCTGAAATTTGAGTGAAAGTTGCTGTCGTTGAAGGATTCGCTACTTCAAAGACCAAATTTGACCCATCGGATGCCGAACCGGTAAGGGTAATCTTGGTAATTGCGTCATTGTTGTACAAATGTCGGTGGCGAGTAGTGATTTCAACCACGTTACCATCTGGATACAATGTGTTGGGTACAGCGAATGGATAATTGGTAATCATCAGTTCATGGTGGATTCCACCATCAAAGATGACTGCACCTGCATCCGCATTGTAAGTTACAGGAATATCAACACTTTCTGTGGCGCCTTGGTTAACAGCGTCACGCTTGAAATCGACCAATTGCTGAGTAATTCCTGTGACATTTTCAGTGATCGAATAACCAATGGTGACTGCATTGACATCCATGTCTGCTAGCCCACCGGTGGAAAAGTCAAACTCAATGACCCTCCAATCTCGACCGGTCTGCACTTGGGTGTGCGAGGGTTGGACCATGTTCATGTGTGCAATCATCGTAGAAGATAGGCTGGTTGTCGAAAGGCCCTCTGCAAGACTCAACGAGGATGATGCGCCAATCGTTAGAGACACTGGAGATGGTGTTGGATTCGTCAAAGATGTGACTTCAGTTGAGATGACTGCCGTGCGAACTGTCGCATCTTCTGGAATCAATACAGATACGGATGAGCCTGTAGAATCCACTCGGAAATTTGTCGATGCGGTGTCCTGAATGTGGTTGACAACTCCAGAAGAAGAGGTGGTTTGGTAGAGCAGTTGCTGCCAACCATGCGCGCCATAGGTTGCACCTGTCGGGAAACTCCAATCCACAGATCCATCACTGGTGATATCCGCTACCGGGTTCACCGCTGGTTGGCCAAATTCACCCTCGGCCCAAAGTGACGAGATGTGTCCACCCGGATTGACCTCGATTCGCACCCCAAACCCGGGTTGGGGTTCAAGGAAATTGATTGTACCTGAAAGACCGGATTGTCCTATGGTTGAGCCACTAGCGTCAATGGCCCGAATCGTCACTTGTGACCCCACTCCTGTGAAGTCAACCGATGTAACGGGGCGACTTGAATGAACAAAATCACTGTTGATTTGAAGGACTGCAGAACCGTTGTTGGTCAAGTTCCCATTCCAAAGATCTAGGGCCGAAGAGGCATCCCAACCATTTCCGAACCCTCGCGCATCCAAAAATCGAATTGAACCAACATGTACTGCTTCGATTAAGGGGGTCAAGAATGGATTATCAGTGCCCATATTGATTTGGACTCGAATGCTAGGGTGAGTGTCCTTATCGAGAGTGTGTAAAGACACCGGGAAAGACTGATTGGTAAGACCAGGGATGGGATTCCCTGACACATCTAGGACTGAGGCTGTGGCCCAAGTATCGTCAGGAATCATCCCCTCGATATCAATAAAACCGCCACCCAATGCATCTAGTTGTATGACATCTGAAATCCAATCTCCTTCATCATAGAAGTAATCCACTTCAAGGCCAACATCATCGATATACCAACCCTCTTCGAAGGACCATTGCGTATTGTATGGCTCATACGTGAATCTAAACCAAACTGTTTGGCCCGAATACATTGACAAATCAGCGACCTTTGTTTCCCACAAATTGTGAGGACCAACACACGACCAACCAGTCGGAGGGATGTTGTTAGAACCATCGAAATTACCAAGGTTTTGCAACGTTCCAGTACCCCATGTATATCCAATTTGATCGTACCAATTGTTACCTGGGTCAAAGTGTGTCCAAGTGCTATTGTCTGTCGAAATGAATACCGCACCACCTGCATAACCTTGGTATGCACACATCCAATGTTCAAACGTCAATCTTGCACTTGCGCCAGCAGGGATCGTATATGGCGGCGAGTAGAGGTGGTCAATCGAACCATCATTTGCTGAACCCGCAAGATGTGTACCCAGCCCAAATGGACCTGAAGGCCAACCGGTTGGACCAGCAGTGGTGGTTTGGAGAGAACCGTATTCCCAATCACCTGTTGCCCACCACCCTGGGGCCATCGGAGTGGGTGCTGTTGCGATACTGTCCTCAAATCCATACGAGCCGCTCAGGGCGCCCGCACCAATTGAAATGTAATTCCAATCATGTGTCGCTCCATTCAAACCGCTGGCTGTCATCGTAGTAGAATTTGAAAGTGGGTCATCATCTAGAATCGAACCATTTGCAGCGACCACTGAAATACGATCTACTGTCAAACCTTCTTGATTATCTTGGAATCCCCCATATTGTACGGAAGAATCTGTATCCACTCTGATTCGGAAATCGGTCGAACCGCTGTTATGGAATGAAGAAGGGACAGGCAATTCTAGTACCACGAAACCATTGGTCTCATCACCATAGGATGTACCATTTGGTAGCGTGTATCCACTACCTGGAATGGCTCCCGTACGACTTCGACATGCAGTAGTGGTCGCAGTTGAGGATGATGATATGTCGGTCCAGGTGTTGCCGTTAGAGGATAACTCCACACAGAAATTGTCCCACCCTGAGCCTTCAAGATCCCATTCCAAACGAACTTGAATTTCAGAACCTGTTCCTGCATTGGTAAGGTCAACATGTCCTTCTAGCAAACCCATTGCGTTGTTACTGTATAGGCATGTTGTTGCAGTTACAGAATAACAACCATGGTGCCAGTAACCGGTCGCCCCACCTACATTTGAGAGTCCCATATCATCGATAAACCAGCCGGGACTTGCGCTGCTATTGGCATCTGTAACAATTCTCCATCGGAACTCAATGTTCACTGATGTGTTGATATTCGGTATATGGTCTAGATTGAAAGTCTCTTGAGTCCATCCTGTCGCAGTGGTATCTGACCAAACTGGGAATGTTGAGCTGTTGTTAGGTGTCCCAGATGGTGTCGATGTAGAATTGAGCGTGATATTCGAATTGTAACCACCAACTGGGGCAAACCAAGTCCATGCCCCATTGTCAAGTTTGTATTCAACCCACATTCCATCGTTGGTATCTGTATGGCGCCAATTCCAGAATGTGAGGTTGAAATGATTCACCGGGGAAGGAATCGGGACGCCCGCATGAATGCTCGCATCTACCCCAGCTGGTACACTGCTGTTCATCAGGGTCGCTGCGAGCAAGGTGCCACCGTGAGCATTGGCTGGTTGGTTACCGTAAGGCATCTGCATTGTGCTACCCACTTGGGTGCCGTTGACCAAACTCGGGATACCTGGTTCCCATACCGAGGTATTACCAGATTCTTGGACCATTGAGTGTTCAAACTGCAATGTGGCGACACCGACGAATGAATCCACCTGACTAACGGCATTGTCGGGTTCGATTGACAACCGACCATCGAAGTGATCCATTGTAGCGAGATTGAATTGTCCAACAGAGAAATTGGTTGTGGTGTCGACTCGCCATTCAGTTCCATTTCCATCATTCACCATCTTGTCCTCGGCGGTCATCCAGCCATCAAGGATGGTTGCATTGCTGGGAACATTCCAGCCATCCACTTCGACATCTTGGCCGCTTGAAGCGATTTGTGGGGGCCCTACCCAACTACTGATATCGGCTGCAGCCCATGGGACTGAGGCCATCATGAATGTCAGAAAAATGCTGATGATGACTCTGCGGTTGCTCTTCATGTCGCCGACTCCTACGGAGTCTGGCGACGCTTAGACGTTAGAAAGACCTTCGGGAATACGCTCAGACCCCTAAGGGTCTGAATAAGAGCCACTGGCGAGAATTGAACTCGCGACCTACGCCTTACCAAGGCGTCGCTATACCTCTAAGCCACAGTGGCAGTAAAGTCGGCGACCGGCGGCGATAATTTAACCGCTACGCACCTCAAATTGGGATGCGATTCATCTCTAACTTCGCCATCATGCTCATATCCGAAAGGCTTCACGCGGAAACGCTGCCGAGGTCGCATAGCCTGGTATCGCGCGTGACTGGAAATCACGTGGGTTTTCCCGCCGGAGTTCAAATCTCCGTCTCGGCGCCATTTGGCTCGATCTAATTCACTGATTATTCGGCCTCCAGCCTACGGCTGGTAGAGTATTTCTTAATGCGGGGGGGTCGCACGACACCGTGATGACAGAGGCTCCGGAGGAAGAATCTGAGACCGAAGACGGTCTAGTTTTCCACGAAGGGTCAAGGTTGACAGATCTAAAAATCAGACAGAACCTGTCAATCGATTACCCCATGTTGGAGCCATTACATCACTTGAAAATTGAGTTTATGTTTCATTTTTACAAAATCAAAACCACATGGACGATGTCGCATTGGACCACGCTCGCGATTGGATTCATGGCCGTGATTCTATCAGGCTGGGACTTTGGTATCAATGAAATCTCAAGTGGTGGAGATTTCTATTCGATTGGAATCGACCCCAGAGATGATAATTCTGGCATTTGGAATATCTCGAACGCTGCATTTGCCTTGTCCTTGATCAGTTTCGGATTATGGCTGATTCTGCTTGTCCGTTTGTGGGCAATATTCCCACTGATGCGCTCGCAAGCTGTCAGCCTGTATGTCGCATTGATTGCAGCAGAATTTAGCCAATATTGGGCACACGGTTATGATTCAAAGTTCCCCTTCGGCTTAGACTCGTTTGCCATTGCTATCTCCTTCGTAGGATTGATTCTAATCACGTTTGTTTGTTTCATCTTACAGCGTGCGGTTACCGAAACCCGTGATGTCCATGTCGAAGAGCGCCACTGGCACCCAGATCCAAGGCAGCGCGAAATCGCCAAGCGTGACCACTCTCTAATTGCGTGGAGTTTTGCGCTTGTTACATATTGCGTTCTTGTTTTCATTCACGCATGGTCGGGAGCACACTATGTATCGGCACGTGAGCCAAGCGAGGTCGAATGGTGGTGGGTTTTCAAGCTCGTTTACACTGTAACTGGGTTGATTCTTGTCTGGCTCATGGTGCATGTTCTGTGGTACCCTCAGATCATGCTTGGAAGTGCTGAAATCCGTATTGAATCTGACCGCGCTAGGCAAGTTGGCACCATTCGCGATTCTACAGGTAAGGCGTCTGAAGAGCCTGCCCGTGCTGGGAAATGCCCTGATTGTGGAGAGGTTACACCTGTGAAAATGCGAGCCAATGGTGAAATTGAGGCGGCTTGTGCAATTGATGGATGTAATGGCACTGCTTCCCCCGGTGAAAAGTGCAATGTATGTGGGACACGAATTTCTTCAAGGGTTATCTGTCTGGCCTGTAATACCAGTGCCCCAGTAGGAAATCACTTCTCTGACGATGAGGCTTGGTGAGCGGATGGATGTCGCTGATTTTCGTGAGATGTTTCCTCCATTGAATGAGGAAAATCCACCCGTATATCTTGACAATGCATGTATGACTTTGCGGCCAAAATGTGTGATTGATGCCGTTCAGAATTACTACGCTCGAAACCCTTCTTGTGCAGGGAGATCGGTTCATCGTTGGGGGATGTCCATATCACAAACAGTCTCAAGGACACGGAGGAAATTGGCCGACCACATAGGTGCCAAGGATGCACGTGAGGTGATATTTACACCGAACGCAACACATTCGATTAACCAAGTTGCTGCAGGCCTAAATTGGAAACGTGGAGATGTGGTAATCACCAGTGATCGCGAGCACAACTCAAATCTTGTTCCTTGGCTACAGAGAACCGCTTCAGGTGTCGAACTACAGACGGTGAAGAGCCGGTCAGACAACCAATTTGATCTTGAAGCGTTTGAAGAGGCATGCGCAAATGCCGGGAAGTCCCTGAGGGTTGTATCTCTGGTTCATGTCGGCAATCTAGACGGTGTCGAAATTCCAGTCGCAGAGGCCGCGAAAATCGCACACGATTATGGAGCAATTGTCCATGTTGATGGGGCTCAATCCGCACCCCATATGCCAATCAATGTCGAGGAATTGGGCTGTGACTTATTCTCATTCAGCATCCACAAGATGCTCGGGCCAACCGGAGTCGGAGTACTCTGGGGCAGAGAGGAAATCCTGTCCCAACTTGAGCCGATTTGCGCAGGGGGTGGCACCGTAGAGTCCGCAACGGCTGACCAATACTCGCTTCGTCCAATTCCTGATCGCCTCGAAGGGGGGTTGGGCCACTATGCAGGAATCTGTGGCACTGAAGCGGCGTTGGATTTACTGGCACGATACAATATGCAAGACTTTGCGGAGCAAGAAACTCGTCTAAACCGAATCATGAGTGAAGGGATTCGCCACCTTCCCGGTGTGGAAATAATCGGGCCAGAGAATGCATCTTTGCGTGGCGGGATCTGCTCAATATTGTTGGAGAATCTGGATATCCAAAATGTAGGCATCCTCATGGATGAAGTCGGAGGTGTGTTTGTTCGTTCTGGATTGCATTGTGTCAACCAGTGGTTTGATGCACGAGGCATCGAAGATGGGAGTCTACGGGCCTCTGCCTATGCGTACAATACAGAAGAGGAAGCGCGTACATTTGTGGACACATTTAGTGAAATTATTGACGGTTTGGCGGAGTGAGATGGAATGGAATTTGATGCCATTTTGAATGACATGCCTGAGGCTCCTGCGCAACCACCCCGGCGAGGAATAGGTTCTGAGATAAATGTCGAAAAGATTGTACGAAGTGGAGTGGCATTCTCGCTCTTTGTCGTATCGATATTACTCGTCGTCTGGGCGGTTGGACTCTTGGAAAAAGGTCTGCTAGATCCTTACCCGCCCGAGTTGGCTCAGCGACATCAGGAATTCAAGCAATTGTCTGGTTTCGACAATGTAACGACCAGTGGGGAAGGTGTTGAAGTTTGTATCGTAGACACGGGAATCGATCTTGGCCACCCTGACTTATCACACGTTGAACTAGCAGGTTGGAGAGATTTTGTCAGTAATAGAGGGGAACCCTACGATGACCAAGGCCACGGAACTGGAATGGCTGGTATTTTAGTTGCCAATAATCGTCTACCGGGAATCGCACCAAATGTTGACTTGTATATTGCCAAGGCCATTTCCAAGTCGGGTACAGGCTCCGATACGGACATCGCCGATGCCGTCGACTGGTGCGCTGACAACGGTGTAGATATTATCTCCCTGAGTCTGGGTGGAACACAGGGTATAGACTGGATATTCATTGAAACCGATGCGTTGGAAGATGCCGTGGATCG
>CALCEF010000271.1 GCA_937901365.1 uncultured euryarchaeote
ACGGTTATAGGGATAGAGCCCGGGCCCCGAAGGACCCGGGCAATTCCCAGTGTGTTATCTTGCTCAGAGGTAACTGAACAACCACTCGAAGGTGGTTTGGTCACCTGGGCCGAGGTAGAACATCAGCATGAGTCCAGCCACGGTGTACATCACCGGGTTGAGTTCATCCATCTTCTGCATCATCATCTTGATCAACACATAGGCGATGATACCCCAAGCGATTCCATCTGCGATGGAATAGGTGAATGGCATCATGACCATGGTGATGAAAGCAGGGATGGCCATTTCTTTGTCTGCCCAATCGATTTCTGCTGCGCCTCGCATCATCATAGCGCCTACCACTACAAGAGCGGGTGCTGCTGCAAAGGCAGGGATTGCCTTGAAGATGCCCGCCAAGAATAGGCCAGATAGCATCAGCACACCGACGACAACAGCCACAAGTCCGGTCTTTCCTCCTTCTTCGATTCCAGCTGCGGATTCGATGTATGTCGTGGTTGTGCTTGTACCACACAGTGCTCCGACGATGGTTGCACCCGCGTCTGCCATGAATGCTTCATCTGCACTCTCAAGGTTGTCATCTTCATCGACCTTGCCAGCCATCTTTCCTACACCGTAGAGTGTTCCTGCAGTGTCAAAGATGTCAACGAAGAGGAAGGTAATCATGACCAAGAGGAATGCGGACAGGTTGTCGCCAATGTCTCCGAATGCACCCGCGACTGCACCGAGGGATTCCTCTGGCATGCCGACAAATCCGAACCACTCCTCGGGCATGGCTGCATCAGTTCCGTTGTATGGATCCGATACGCCGAGTACCCAACCGATGACTGAAACGCCGATTACTCCGTAGATGATTGCACCCTTCAATCCTCGAGCCATCATCACAGCGATTGCAAGCAGACCAATCATGCCCCATAGTTCACCGGACATGTATGTCCAGGTTCCATGCGCACCAATGTCAACAAGCGTTGCGCCATTGTCAACAATCCATCCCATTTCGCGCAGTCCGATGATTGCAAGGAACATACCGATACCGGCCATTGTTGCAATCTTCAAATCCTTGGGGATTGAATTAATCATCTTTGATCTC
>CALCEF010000272.1 GCA_937901365.1 uncultured euryarchaeote
TCAAGACGTTAGAGGGTGCGATGGGCCAACTGGACGAGATGATGGGTGCGCACGCGCTCGATGCCGAAGATATTGTACACCAGGTTCACATGGAACTTGTCGGCAATCGCCTAATGCTAGCCCCACCACTTAGGAACGAGGTACTCGATGCCCTTGCACATTGCGATACATCCCTACGGAGAACAATCCATCCACGAATTCAAATCGAACATTTCTTGCATCAAGTATCTGCAGCAGGTCGAAGACACGGGCTTGCTATGGGTTGATGATTGAGAACGGGCGCGGCAGGATTCGAACCCACGGAACCCGGCTTAGGAGGCCGGTGCAATATCCAGCTATGCGACGCGCCCACACATTCCTCTTGTCCGACATTGAAGGAGGTTGCGGCAGCGTCGAGCGTCACCCTGATGACCTATTACCGACTCACCTGCCTTGTTACGATGGCAAGAGACGACGGTGGTGTGATTCTTCCTCGGCCCTACGGCGAAGCCTTTGACGACGACGACGGCCTAGAGGATTTGATTGCAAATCGCCTCAATCGCATGGAGAGGAGTCGCAGGTTTTGGGGCCGGTTGGCGGATACATGGACATTCACTCTTGTCCGTAATTTGATTCCCATGATGGCGATATACACCTCTGTTGCCGTGATGGCCCTTCCAGAGGAAGTCAACCCTTCAATCGCAGCCTATGTATCAGGCTCAATCATTCTTTTTTTCATCGGCCCCTCAGTCATTTCAAGCAACTACTCTCTCTGGGTGGGTTTGGATCGCCTCGGCGCGCGAGGACGTACGCGGGATGAGCAAGACAGCAGCATTGAACGCATTCTGAACACCCTCACCGAATCTCGATTACACGAGCACATGCGTTTTAGCAACCTCTTGGCATTCTCTTTCCTACTCTGGCTTTCCGATCGTTTTCCTCCTGGGGATGAAACCCGTGGTTTGTTGCTGGTTGGTAGCATTCTTGCGGCAAGCATTGCAGTCGCGCACTCCATCTTGGTTGAGCGTCGTACACCCAGCCATTCTGACGACCTACCATTCCTTGTTCATCACGCCCCGAGTCAGCATAAGAGCACCCTACAGGACCCCTTGACGGAAATCCTCACCGCCCATCTTGATCCTGAAAGCAACAGTCGTTTCTCTCGTTGGAGGGCGAGCCTTGTCGAGAATTTCAAGCGAAAGGAAAGCCCAAACCAATCAATTGAACACGTTCTTCATTTGGTACATTTGCACGGGCAAAACATGCTTTCACGCCATCAATTAATCGAAGAATTTGGAAAGTTAGTAGGTCCAAAAAAGGTCGAATCAATACTTTTAGAAAATCCACATCTCGATTTACCAACCCTCTCGCGTTTGATGGGCCACACTCGTGCGTGGCAAAGCGATTTATTCCGTCAAATGGATCGATTACAATTCGGCCTCATGGTACATAACGAATCAATTGCAGGCCACTCTTGGCGCTTGGATGCAAGCCTACCTCTTCGATGTGGCGAATCTCGTGGAGATTTGTTTGTGATGGTCAATAATTTAGGTACAAAATCCACTCCAATCGAACTCGAAGTCCACGTACCAGACGGCCAACCCTCACGCCAAAGGTTCAGATTAACACCCGAACCGATGACACCCCCAGATCACCCATTACCGATGT
>CALCEF010000273.1 GCA_937901365.1 uncultured euryarchaeote
GCACTTGAGACCTTCATCTTAATCAAACAGATGGGAGGAATTAGAGAAGCATTCAGAGTAGCTATTGGGATGTCTCTTATTTCGATGATAGCAATGGAATCTTCGATGAATGCTACAGATCTTCTAATTATGGGAGAACCTTCATTGACATGGTGGGTAATTCCGATTATGTTGTTCGTAGGATTCATTACTCCATGGCCATACAACTATTGGCGTCTAAAGAAGTATGGAGTTTCATGCCATTAATCAGTACTTGATTCCAAGCTTGTCGTAGATGAACGACATCAACCAAGCAGGGCCGATCATCAGGTATTGGAGGTCCTCAAAGAACGACGGTTTCTGGCCCTCGACTTTGTGGCCATAGAATTGGCCGATCCAAGCCAATACAAACACGACGATACAGGTTTGCCAAAGCGGAAGAGCGGAGGTGGCTACCATTGATTCGTACAGATGACACATGGCGAAGCAAAAGACGCACCACAAGGTCATACCAATGGTGAGCGACATCGATAGTCGCGCATAGAAAATCACCACGGGAATCAGCATGATGGTGGCGAAGTTGACCCATTCGTTAACCGCCATCGCCTCGGGGACTGGAATACTCCAAAGCAAGCCGACAATGGTCAGGAAAATCAGTGGTACTGCCACCCAGTGAATCTTTTTGTTCAGAGCATTTTGATGGCTTTCGCCGTATCCATCAAGCCAATCTTGCATCGTTCTTGTTTCACCCATGGCCTTTCGGTGGCCTATACAGTCCTTCAGGCCATCGACGTAACGTTGAATGGGGCGCAGCGTAAGGACGGTTTGTGACAGTCATCGCGTTGTTGCAGTTGGACCCGACGGTCGGCGATATTGCTGGCAACGTCGCGCTTGTTGAAGCGGCAGCTGCCAAGGCTGCAGATGCGGGCGCAGAGATGGCGGTGGCCAGCGAATTGGTGATCTCGGGTTACCCTCCTCGTGACATGCTGATGGATGCAACGTTTGTATCCGCATGCGAAACGGCTGCAATGGCGGTCAATAGCCCGATTCCATTGCTTATTGGCACACCACTTTCAGCAGAAAAAGAGCGGCAAAAACCGTTCAATGGAGTCGTTCGAGTGGCCGATTCACGAACTGCGAAAGTCGTTGGCAGGAAGCAACTTCTTCCGACCTACGATGTGTTCGATGAAGGACGGTATTTCCAAGCCGATGATGGGCCCGGAATCGATCGAAGTCTGCGAGGGGCTTCGGTTGGAATCACCATCTGTGAAGATGCTTGGCAACACATTGGAGAAGTGCCTTCAGATTATCCTGCGGACCCGATTGAACAACTCGCGACTTGGCAGCATCAAGGTGAACCGATGGCCTTCAGTGTCAATCTCTCCTCATCTCCCTATCATCTGGCCAAAGAAGGGGTGCGAGCACGCCTTGTTCGCAAGGCGGCTTCGACATTGGGACACCCCTTCCTATTGTGTAACCAAGTCGGCGGTAACGACGACCTGTTATTCGATGGACGAAGCATTGCCGGGTGGTCAGATGGAACGGTTGTTCAGGGCCCCGCTTGGTGTTCTGGAATCTTGATGATCGATATTGAGAATCCGGACGCCGCACAATGGATTTCACTTGAAGAAGCAGGTGGAGATGAATTGGAAATTGTAGGCCCTGGTTCGGAACCATCTATGCCTTCGAAGGGTCAAGATTTGTTGTCCGCAGTGACTCTTGGCCTGGCCGATTACTGTGGTAAATCTGGCATCGGCAAAATTGTGCTGGGCATGAGTGGTGGCATCGATTCAGCCGTTTGTGCAGCCATCGCATGTCAAGCGGTCGGTGCGGAAAACGTGCTGGGACTCGCCATGCCATCTCGCCATTCTTCAGATCACTCGATTGAAGATGCCAAAGCAACCGCTGAAGCTCTCGGCATGGAATTGCAGATTCTACCCATCAAT
>CALCEF010000274.1 GCA_937901365.1 uncultured euryarchaeote
ATTTCCAAATCGGGTGCACGCAAGCGAATTCGTAGAACTTGCTCATTCGTATCACAAGGATAGACGTTGTCTACGACGCCGTCGTTGTCTGCATCAATCGTGCAACTGTCAGACCAAGATGCGGTTTCGTCAGTGTCTCCATTGGGTGAACCACCATAGTTTGATAGAACCTTGATACCAATCTCTCGATTTGCAAGAGTTGCTGATGGGCTGATATCGATAATCACCATGACTTGCACTGTTGTGTAAGCGGGCATTTCAGCAAGGCTCCATGTTCCATCCGCATGATATGCGCATCCATACGCTGGTGCAGCTTCACCAACACCAAGTTCAGCACAGGGGATTTCTCGTGGCAATTCAGTATCGAAATCTTCGACCATTGCATATTCTACATTCCAACTCGACAAAGAGCCCATGCTTGGTTGATCATTCCAGTCGTTTCCACTCTTCGTGTGGTTGTGCAATGTTGGAATGTCGGGGACGTTTCCATTGTTGGTTACGTTGAGCAAATACCGGACAGTTCGTCCAGGAGCAGTGGTCTTGATTTGGCTCTCGACGGTTTCATCGAGCCAAATTTGCATATCGTGGAATTGGTTGACTGTGATGTCAAAGAGAATCGCATCTCTTTCATCTGTGCCCTCAAAGTATTCCTCACTGAATGCCTTCAGAACAACTTGGTAGTTGCCAGCCACAATTTGGCCAGGGATGTTGATAACAACATCAACGGTCTCTGCATCATCGCGCTCCAATTCGGAAAGTGTCGCTCTTGGGATTTCAATTTCCCACAGTAATTGCGAACCGTTGCTATCTGTAATCGATGCAGTGCGCATGTCGTATCGATCTGGACCGTTGCCGTTGTTTGTCGTGGTGATTGGAATCACCAATGCTTGACCTGGATCGACAGAATGTGTTGTCGAAGGTGCTTCCATTTCCAAATCGTAGACATGTTCAACGTTCGTTGAAAGGATCACGGCATCCGATACGCGGGATGCACCCTGTAGGTGAGCTTTGATCGTAATCGCTGGACCTAATCCTGCACTTGCATTGAGCGGTGCACAAACGACTACTGCGACTTCGTATGGTACGTTAATTTGTGACCAATGTCGTGGTTTACTCATTTCACCCTCATTGCCACCCGGTGCGTTACTGAAGTCCAAATTCACAGTCCAGTGATCGTATTGCCACTCATTCATTGGCATTCCATCCGGCTTTGCCTCTGGTGCGCCAGGTGTAGTGAAGATCAGATATCCTGGTGCGAACTTCTTGATGACGTCAATCGTGTAGGTATGGCAATCACCAGGCATGACGTATTCTGATGTGTCGAATATTTCGAAGATGATGTTACCTGTGGAACGAATGCTGACGTTCACCCACAACTCAAGCACATCGTATGTGCCCTTATCCAGACTCTTCACGGGTTCGCCCATAGACCAACCCTTGAGATAGAGTGCGAATGTTCCCGGATCTTGTGTCGTCGGTACAGAAATCTCTAGATTCTTGGTGACGGATTGACCGGGGTCCAAACTGACCATCAGTGGGAAGTTAATCTGCCAACCCCACGGTAGCAACCATTCTTGTTGACCCTGCAGTGTTGTTGGGTCATAGAATGCAAACGTGTCAAAGACGTTGCCCGTATTGGTAATCGTAATCGAGAAAATCGCCGTTTCACCCTGTTCTACGTCAGACTGGTAGTGACTGGTTTCCAACTCAATGCCGTGAACCACATCCATTAGTGTCAACGTTAACCGATCACTCCGAATTGCTGGATCCTTGTAAGATACAGCAGATACCACAATTGGGGCGAGTTCGTCTGCATTTGCTTGGTAAATCGATGGGGCGCGGACGCGCAGATAGACCCTAACAGACTCGCCTCCAAGCAAGAAGATTGGAGTTTCAGGGAAAATCGCGGTGTGATTGTCAGCGAAGAACAAATTCGCTGTCCAATTCACAGGAACGCCTGAAAGATTCACTGCGAAAGTGTCCGATACCAAATCGATTGGCCCGGGCGTTGAATTGTTCACTGTCAAGTTGTATATCGTTTGTTCACCCGGTTCGATCACGTGATAATACGTCTCATCGTCTGCGAGTTCAACATCCACTTGACCGGTTAGGACGTGGGTGTAACAAAGCGTGTAGGCTCCGTTATTCGAATTTTCATTGCATTTATTCGTGTCAGACCACGCAATATGCGCTCCGCTACCGAGATCATTGGAAAATGCGGGTGGTTGCGATAATTCTGGATTGCGTCCACTATTCGGACCGAGTTTGTCGCTGTTCCATTCTGTCACGTCAACGCGTTCCCATGGATCCAATACTGCAGCTGCAATACTGTTCAATGGCCAGTCACCAACATCATTGGTGTGATTCAAACGGGTATACATGATGGATTCGCCTTGCGATGTGTTTGAGTTCTCAAGCCAAGAAATGTGGACGTTGTTTTGATTGTCCGCAAGAACTTGAGGCATGTACGAAGACGCTCTGTAGTAATCATTCGGATTGACGTTCGCTGCTCCTTCGACATACGATATTCTGGTGTCTACAATCTTCTTGATTCCATAGGTGGGCAAACCGCCTGAAACACCATCCCACTCGGCTGCACCACGGAGGCGAAGACGTGTGTAGTACACCTCGTAGTTGTCATCCTTGTCAAACCCGTAATCGCGGGTATCCATCCAGGTGAGGTGGGTATCGCCACTGTTGTCGATAGCCAAAGATGGGTGCAGGCTGAATGCATCATCCAGTGTAACACGGGTGTCGTTCACTACGACTAGGTGACCATATCCATTCGCATCTTGACTGGGGCCGAGGTCCTCTGTGTATCTGTTATTGGATTCATCCGTACCAGACTGACCGTAAACCCAACCCGGTGCTGGGTTCTGAATCTTGGCGTATGGATCTAGAACCGTCATGTAGATTTCTCGGCTGTTGTTGGTTGCTAGGAAAACCATTGCCTCAACCAGTGTAGCCATGTTGTTAGCTGAAGAGGCGGGGAAAGCATACACTTGACCGCCAGCATCAGTGTTTCGAGTTGTTTGACCTGGGCAAATTCGCGGGTTCATATTCACCTGACCGTTTGGACACTG
>CALCEF010000275.1 GCA_937901365.1 uncultured euryarchaeote
GGCCCCCCACCAAGTTGAGGTGGCAAAATGATACCTGATGAACTCAAGCAGAGAGAGAGCAGATATCGGGCGCAATGGCGCGCCTATGCAATCGTCAAACGGATGCGATGGATTACCCTTGTTCTAGGCCCTGTGGCAATTCTATGGGACAATGTGATCGCTCCATTCCTCGTAGAACAGGGCGCCCCTGAATTTGTAACTATGGAAGATTTTTTCCAAGCGATTGTATTCAGTTCAGGATTGATTTCTGAAGAAACTTTTGAGCGATATTGGCCGCATCTAAACAATGTCTGTACCGTCCTCTTCCTTGTATTCTTATTTTGGACGATTCAAAAACGGCGAGCAGCAAAACAGGCTGCGAAAGACGTGGTAGAATTGGAAGGAAGAATGGCCATTGGAGGATTCGGCGGTGTCCCGTGAGGATTATCTTCTCGAGATGTGCAGTGGTCGAGCGGCTTGGACCGTTGTCCCCGAAAAGATTGACAAAATCGATCTTGAAATTGTAAGTGCGAGAATTGAGTCAGAGGGGTGGGTTTGCACTTTACGAAACCGTCTCTGTTGCACTTTCTCTGGAGAGTTGGCCGACATCACATTGTATCCAAGCGGTAAACTGTTGGTGAAATCTGGGGAGCGGGATGTTGCGGCGAGCATTGCTGAGCGGCATATGCAAGTTTGGCTCGCGGAGTTCTGAAGTGCAGAACATCATCCGGAGCGCATGGTCGACCCAGTTGAACTGCCTGCCGGCATTGTTGAGCGTGTTCTTGAGGGACTACCTGTTGTCTATCCAACCACAACATTACCAGCATTGGGTTGCTTGCCTCAACCCGATGCATTGGACAACCTTTTCGAATTGAAGAAGAGATCCGAAACCAAGATTGTGAGTCTCGGTGTCTGTGATTTAGAGCAAGCGGCAAATCTTGTCGAGATACCAGATATCGCATCCGATATACTCGATTTTTTTCCTGCTGGATCTTTGACATTGATTCTTCCGGCAATTGAAACATTGGACCCTCGTTTGGGAGGAGACAATGTCGCCGTGCGCGTACTCGCGGACGTGCGCGCGAGAAAACTTGTCTCTGAAACGGGTCCGCTAACAGCAACCAGTGCCAATCCAAGTGGAGAGGAACCTGCTTCAGATTGTGTCACTGCTGCAGAAATTCTCAACCTATCCCCCTCTGCGGCTTTCCCTGGTCAGTGTGTAGGTGGAGCACCGAGTACATTGATTAGATGGAACGTCTCCGGGAACGCGTTGCAAGATTCGGATTGGACCGTTATCAGAGAAGGAAAGGTACGCGCAGAGGAGATTCAAGCATGGTCGATGCAGAGGACATGAAACA
The DNA here is from genome assembly GCA_937901365.1 of uncultured euryarchaeote. Taxonomy (GTDB): domain Archaea; phylum Thermoplasmatota; class Poseidoniia; order Poseidoniales; family Thalassarchaeaceae; genus MGIIb-P. The sequence continues at coordinate 1,338 of CALCEF010000275.1, forward strand.
CTGGCGGGATGCCGGACACGTCGCTCGCAGGACGATTGAGGCGATTAAGGACGAGGTTGTCGCCGGTGCCAATTGGCACGATGTCATTGAATCGGCCGAACGCTACATCCATCGACATGGTGGAAAGCCTGCTTTCCCGTGCACCATTTCAGTCAACGATATTGCAGCTCATTACACCACTGATCATCTGAAGACACCTCCTGAAGGTTGGGAGGATGAACTCGTTTTCAAGAAAGGTGATTTGGTCAAGTTGGACATAGGTGTTCACATTCATGGGGCAATCGCTGACAATGCGATGACCATTGAAGTTGGAAACGGTGGTGAACATACCGACCAAATTCGTGCAGCGAAGGAAGCCAGAGATGCATCCATCGAGCAAATGCACCCAGGGACACCTTGGCACAAAGTGGGTGCAGCTGCTGAACAGGTAGCAATCGATGCTGGCTTCCAACCGATTCGGAATCTGTGTGGGCATCAATTGGAATTGTTCAACTTACACGCTGGAACTTCGGTACCGTCCTACGCCTGTGGAGCCGATCATCCTGGGTTCAAAGGTACTGTTCCGCTTGGGGGAATATTTGCGATTGAGCCATTCAATACAACGGGAAAAACCGGAGAAGTGGAAAATATCGCACCGCGTCACTCATCAAACATCTATCGAGTTACTGGAGATGTATCCATTCGAAAAGCGGTCGCCAAGAAAAAATTGAAACCGCTTGGGGCCACTATGGCTCGCTATATCGAAGAACGATACAGCACGCTTCCTTTCGCAGAAAGATGGGCGTTTCCTTTGATGGAAAAGCCGTTCCCTCAAGAAGATGAAGAGAGTAGAATTCGCAAATGGAACGCCTTGGTCAAGAAATTGATGAGTATACGTTTCCTTGAAACCTACCATGCTCTAAGGTGTACAGATGGTGGTATGATCGGTCAGTACGAACATACGGTTTGGATTACTGACGGTGGTGCTGAAATTCTGACGATTGAGTAAAAAGGGCTGATAATCCGCTAATTTGGCTCTAAAGGGCGATTTGGCAATGATTATACGACTGCGAGTGCAGCCATTATGTGAACAGGGTCGATTGGTACTCGTCGAGTGCATCCCATCCCCTCTACGCTGCGTCTCTCGCCCCTGTTCACCTAACGAACTACGGCCGATAGGCTGGAAATGAGTTTTTGACATTTCAAAAATACTGAAAAAACGGGTATTTTTTGCGGGTTGGATATGTTATGAAAAATGTTCACAAATTGTTTGTACTAGTTGACAATATCTCGCAGTGCACCGATTAAACTGCGGTTTCCACGATTCGGCGCGGTGGGAACCTTAATACCGATGAGGTGTATAGCAGAGCCATCCCCGCTGGGGAAATGGAGGACATTGAAATGAAGAATGATATGAAGAACGAGCAGGCAGTTAGCCCTGTTATCGCAACCATCCTAATGGTCGCGATCACTGTTGTTCTGGCAGGTGTTCTGTACGTCTGGGCAAACAGCCTAGCTGCAGACCAGCCAGAGAGTGGCACACGCAACAGCTACACTGCTGATGATGCAGCTGCATCGACATCGAGTGCAACAGATGAC
>CALCEF010000276.1 GCA_937901365.1 uncultured euryarchaeote
GATTCATTGGAGCGAAGTCTTGGCAGGAGAGAAAGCATTCAACGCCACAGGAGAATGGCTACCTGAGGCCACACTCGATGCCATGCGCAGCGGTTTGGTCTCCATCAAAGGACCACTAACCACGCCTGTTGGCGGCGGAATTCGCAGCCTCAACGTCGCTCTTCGTCAGAAGCTCGATCTGTTCGCATGCGTGCGTCCTGTGCGCTGGTATGCAGGCACCCCAAGTCCAGTTCGAGACCCAGGGGCGGTCGACATGATCATCTTCCGAGAGAACAGCGAAGATGTCTACGCTGGAATCGAATGGGAATCCGGTTCACCCGAAGTTGCCAAGGTCATCGATTTCTTGCAAAACGAAATGGGAGTAGATAAGATCCGATTCCCCAACACCAGTGGTATCGGCATCAAGCCGGTCTCCAGTGAAGGAACTGCCCGCATCGTTCGCGCTGCAATCCGATATGCGATTGACAATGACAAGGACAGTGTTACCTTGGTTCACAAGGGGAACATCATGAAATTCACAGAAGGTGGATTCCGCGACTGGGGATACCAGTTGGCACAGGATGAATTTGGAGCAGAATTGCTCGATGGCGGTCCATGGTGCACAATGACCAACCCGAATACGGGGAACACGATTACGATCAAGGACGTCATCGCTGACGCCATGCTTCAACAGGTTCTCACGCGCCCGCGCGAGTATGGAGTATTGACGACAATGAATCTCAATGGTGACTACATCTCCGATGCACTCGCTGCCCAAGTCGGTGGCATTGGAATCGCACCCGGTGCTAACATCAACTACGATACGGGCATCGCCATCTTTGAGGCAACTCACGGTACCGCACCGAAGTATACCGGTCAAGACAAGGTGAACCCTGGTAGTTTGATTCTCAGTGCTGAGATGATGCTTCGACACATGGGTTGGACCGAGGCTGCAGATCTCATCGTCAAGGGCATGGAAGGAGCCATTAGTGCACAGACGGTGACATACGACTTTGAGCGATTGATGGACGGAGCAACACTTCTCAAGTGCTCAGAATTTGGTCAGGCAATCATCGACCACATGTGAGTGGGTTGAATGGACGACAAGTTCGGAAATCCACTTCCGACCGAGGTTCGAGACCGCCTTCTGAAACTCTCAGAGGCGGCAGAGGCCGATGGTGAACCACTTCGTTGGTTTGAGGAATTGTACTCAACTGCAAATCGACAATCTGATGAGATTCCATGGGCGAGAATGGAACCTCATCCGAAGATGGTTGAGTGGATTGCAGGGCAACCAGATGTTCAAGGAAAGGCACTTGTCGTCGGATGTGGCCTTGGTGATGACGCTGAATGGTTGGCTGCAGCAGGGTTCCAAGTGACCGCCTTTGACATCTCAGAATCCTCCATCAATTGGTGTAGAGAGAGATTTCCTTCAACAGAAGTCGATTACAGGGTGGCCGATCTTCTCAACCCGCCAGCGGATTGGTTGAACACATTCGATTTGGTTGTTGAGATCCACATCTTGCAAGCCATTCCAGAATCGATACGTGACCCAGCTGCAGACCAATTACCACCCCTGTTAAACACCGGAGGAACTTTACTGTGCATCGGAAGGTTAGCTGGTCTTCAAATTCCGGATGAACCATCTCCACCTTGGCCGTTGTCTAGAACTTGGCTTGAGGGTAGATTTGCAACGCTCAATCCAACATTTTTCAGACATTTTGTCTATGAGGAATCTCCGAGTATTGATCGCTATATCGCCGCTTGGCGTCAGTAATCAAGCCCATTGGCTGAGTTCTCGAGCGGTTCGAACAACACCGAACCCAAACGTTTCTTCCAGAGAACGCCGCACAATCCAGAAATCAGAATCTCGCGAAGCGACGAGAACGGCACCAATCCCTTTGTGCACTGATTCTGCAAGTTTTGCTGCTTCTCTCATGATGTCGCGATCACCTCTCTCTGGATAGATTGCATCCTTACCGATTTTTGTTCTCTTTGAGATTGATTTTGCATTGTGTGCAGCCTTACTATCAACGACTTCAAGGTAGGTCTTTCGATGACCGACCATGAATTGAACGGTTTTCTCCTCAAATGCAGCATCTTCATCTTCCAGATTTTCCACTTCCATGGGCTCCCAAGTATTGTACTCAGATAGAACGTCGTTGCAAATCTCTTCTAGTGCGCGTTCTGTCACTGTTTCAACCCAGTGAACTTCATTCAACCAGATGTTATTGAATAGCGAACGAACCCTTCCGAGATTCCCCATCATGTTTCTGAATTCTCTTTCAGCGGCTCTTGGAATCATTAGTTCGACCATTCCAGACTTGGATTTGTAGATTACAGTTCGGTGGAAAGAACCCTGCGCATTGGTCTCAATTCCACCTTCTTCATCCAGTAGCCAACCGATTTTTTCCTTTGCAGCATCAATCAGTAAGTTGGTGTCAACTAAAATCAGTGGTTTCAATGTTAGATGACGTAATTTTCGCCTCACACGAATAGGCAGTGCGCCCTCATGTTCTCCGAAAAACTCCTTTTGCATCCCCAGAAGCCCCTTCATCTGACGATTTGAAAACTGCCCTGAATTCATGGCACGTTCAAGCATCATCAAACCTTGAGTCGGATTGAGTTTAACGGCATCTCTCGCAACATCCTCAATTTCATCTACCCCTGCCTCATCGTCAAGTAGATGCTGAAATCGATCTTCTAACTTACTCCGTGGACTACGATGATTGCTAGTTAGATTTCGCTTCGCAGCACGGATTCGTCCCCTCCATGGATCTCTTGGTAAGCCATGAGAATTTGGATATGTGAACAGTAAATCCAACTCGTCTTCAGGATAGGTCGTTCGCTCCTTTTCAACTAATTCTCCATCGGTATTTTCTTCTGAAACCACTTCCGTATTAGCAATCCAATTTAGCAATCTTCTTCTTGCAGAATCAGGTTGTTGACGAACCGCATCGTCACAAACATGGAGATACAATTGGAATTGACCTGTAATGGCAGATTGCAAAGCCTGTTGAGATTCCAACATCTCTACCGCTTCAGAGTATTTACCTGCATGCGCGAAAGCAATGAGGGCTCTTCTTGCCAATCGAACACGATTTACAAAATCGAACGATAAGTCGGTGCTGGCCCGACGCAGAGATCTGCCTGCTGACAGGTGCTTGCCTTCTTTCTCTTCAATGGATGCAAGAATAATTTGAGTCCATGAAGTAGAAGTTGCATGCAAGCGATGCCATTCTGCAAAAGCTGGAATGGCAATGCTATCATGTTCCAAAACAACTTGCCTAATTGAATCAACCATCCTCTTGCTGGGATTTTCTCCAATCATTCCATCCAAAATTGAAATTGCTTGATTCGTGCTTTGTTCTCTATGATCATCTAGTAATCGGATGGCTCGATTGAATCGAAGTTGATCCAATACTGCACTAAAGAGTCGAAGCTCAACACCTCTCAGAGATGAATTGTTGATTGAGGTTTGAAGACTATCAATCCGATTAATGGGAACCAATCCATCACCTCCAGGTCCGAGTGCTCGAATTGTTTGCTTAAATGAGTGAAACGCCTTCCGATTGCTACCGATTCTATTTCCAATCGAAGTTAGATTGGCTGGTGCTCCCTCCAGCAATTTGATCAATTCAATTGAGGTTTCAGACAGTACTCCGCTGGGCTCATTGGCCAAAGCTTCGATTGCCTTTGGCTTGGCGTTTAGAGACCATTGACACAATTCTTGATGAGCGTTTCCAGGCAATAAATGGTGAACCAATAGTGTGCGATGAGGGTGTTTGGTAGGACCATCTTGCATCTTCATCAAAATAGAACCAATCCGCACCGAATCTCCCGATTCTGAAAAAATATCCAAGGCAATCTCTTCAAATTGAATCCAATCAAAATCATCTCTCTTTTGTGCTTCAATTGCCGCCTCAAATCGTAATTCAAGTGGTATATCTTCAGCATGAATAATCAACTCTAATCCATTACAATCGAAGCGATGTATATCGCTCATTAATCGTTCGATTAAAGCATCATCTTCACTCATCTTGATGAGGTCTAAGACATGTTGCAATCTGTTTGAATCTGCCAAATTCAACTCGCTAATCGTTTGCAATCCCTCGTCGTAACTTCCTTCCCTTATGTGAGCAGCAATCAAGGACCACATCAACTTTCTACGATCCTCAATATCCTCCACCAGTAGAACTCCTTCCTGTATTTCGTTAGCTGATAATTCAGCATCATCTGGTGCATTAATCCAAGATTGATACCGCATTGCAATCGAAAGTGCATCATCTCCCTTAGCACCATGGCAATTTGCCCAGGCTTCCATTTGACCCGAACGGAGTTGTAGCAGTGCTAGGTGATCTTTGGCAACTGATGCAACCCCTTCCCCTTCTTCGATCAATGCAGATAATTTGTCAATACATCCATCACCATTGGTGAAGATTTCAACCAATACACCGATTAATTTGGAGTCCCCTTCTAAATGGTTGAATGCCTTGGGCACTCCTGTGAACTTGCCTTTACCTTGAAGTGATTTGATGACCCTCTGAATGCCCAACTGTATATCTGCAGTGAGAGGGAATGGCGGAGGAATTTCTAACCATTCAGCCAAAGCTTCTCGATTTAATGGATCGATTCTTGCAGAGTCAATCCAAGCCCCAAAGTCACCCACTGGTGACAAGTCAACTGAGGCTTTTGGATACACTTCTAATTGAGCCAATATTGGCGCTTCTTTCCCCATACGGTGCCATGCTGGATGAATTCCCTCACCGCAGGCCTCATGCAATTTTTCTAATTCAGCATCCCAATTCGGCACCCATTTCGAGCCCATACGAGCCTTTTGAACAAGCATCGAAGCCATACGATAACCGAGAGGTGCATTGGAATTGATCAATGAATCAACACTCTCTATCCAATCATCTGCACCCTTCATTGTGTGGACGCCTCGTCTTCCAGAACGCCGACTCCGCCCTCGCTTGGGGCCATCTTCAGTCGCCCTTTCCTCTTTGTTTACAGCAACTAAAACCAAGCCCCACCAGGGTTTGTCCTCTAGCAACGTCCAAGCTGCATTATCCATGACCTTCTTTCTTCGGATTGCAGGATTATCACCTGCCTTACCAATCACATCGAGGCAGGTGAGTAGGAGGTCTTCTTTCTTCGCCAATCACTCGCCCCCCGCCTACGGCGGGGTTACAGCCATCATCGGACTATTATGAACGCATCGCTGAAGTGTAACTCTCTTCTCGGAAGGGTATGGACGCAACCAACTTGGTGATTATTTTGCTCCATCCAATCATCGCGTTGGGGGTCATCGGTTGGATGGTTCGTCAGCATCGTTGGCGCCAGCGTGGTTTGCTTCTGAAAGGTGAAGAAAGGAAGGCTGCGGTTGAATCACATGAACGAGATGGGGAGCGTTTGTACATCCTCGCATGGATTGTTGTAATCTGTGGCTTCCTTGCCAATTACTTGTATCGAATCCGCACAGAAGATGTCACTTTCCCGAGTGCGTTGATGCCAAGTGGTGCGGGGGGTTTGCATGCTGGCGGGGGGATCATCGGATTGATTCTCATCACCATCCTTTGGCGTAAAGGACGAAAAGCCAGAGATTTGAGAAACGCAGGGAAACCATGGGCCGCCGAAAAACAGCGTCATGGACGTGCGTCTGATGCAATCATGATCCTCATTGGATTGCATGCATTCCTAGGATTCCTTTGGTTGATGCAATTATTGTCGTAATCGTTGAGACCACTTCGACATCCATGCCTCAATATTTCGCTCAACGTCATCATACACAACATCCCGACTTTCCAGTTGACCCAAATCGGAGAGGGGTTGGATTCTACAACCACAAGCATTGGCATGTCCACCACCATCCAAATCGAAAGCGGTCGCCAACCTTGTCAAGTCAAACAATCCTCCATTTACATGCAAAAATGAGTTGCTGTAAAATGAAGCTGAAAGTGGCCACCTCCCATCTTCCTCAGTCCTCTCATGATATCCATGGATAATCATGCAAGCATCGCATTTCTCTCCAATGTGCGCA
>CALCEF010000277.1 GCA_937901365.1 uncultured euryarchaeote
TGAAGCGGCCGAGGCGGTTGCTAACTCCGGAACCCAATTGTGTACCCATGTGTGGCGCAGTGCGGCGATTGGAAACTTAGGTGGTTGGCAAGTTAGCCGTACCTTACATTTCCTCAATGTGCTGACGGGTAGCGTTGGTACCGAAGGTGGAACCGCACCGAACTCATGGTCGAAATTCAAGCCAGAACTATTCGACGTCCCACCCGATCCTGATGGTTGGAATGAATTGCACTTCCCTCCAGAATACATGCTGGCCCACTATGAGATGAGTCACATCCTTCCGCACTTGGTCAAAGATGGTCGAGGAACGATGGACGTCTACTTCACCCGCGTATTCAATCCGGTGTGGACCTACCCAGATGGTTTCTCTTGGATGGAGATGTTGCAGAATGAGGACAGCATCGGTTGCCATATCGCACTCACACCGACATGGAATGAGACCGCGTTCTTTGCAGACTACGTCTTGCCCATGGGCCATGCATCCGAGCGGCACGACGTCAATTCCTATGCGACCAGCTCCGGAAAGTGGGTTGCATTCCGTCAACCTGTGCTTCGTGAATATGCACGCCGGGAAGGCAAGGATGTGACCTTCACCTACGAAATCAATCCTGGCGAAGTCTGGGAAGAGGATGAGTTCTGGAACGAGTTGTCTCTACGAATAGATCCAGATGGGGAGATGGGCATCAAGAAGCACTTCGAATCCCCCTATAGACCGGGTGAATCAATCACAATTGACGAGTATTATCAATATCTGTTTGAGCGTGTTCCAGGATTGCCTGAAGCGGCCAAAGAAGAGGATGTGAGTGAACTGGACTACATGCGCAAGCATGGCGCATTCATGATCGAGCCAGCCACTTATGAGAAACACAAGGAGGAAGGTTGGCCAACCCCAAGCGGCAAGCAAGAGTTCTATTCCCAGACAATGATTGATTTCGGCTATCCAGAACATGCCATTCCACATTTCAGGGTCAAGAGTCAAGTTCACCCTTCACGGCTTGAGGGTGAAGACGAATATTGTCTACTGCCCAACTTCCGTCTGCCTCAGCATATCCACTCTCGCTCTGCCAATGCCAAGTGGTTGGTGGAAATCGCGCATCGCAACCCGATTTGGATTCACCCAAAGGATGCAGCCAAGCTTGGTGTCGAAGATGGTG
>CALCEF010000278.1 GCA_937901365.1 uncultured euryarchaeote
GGAATATCGTATCCATAGGATTCTTCAAGCAAACAAATGAGGGGGAATTTATCCTCCGCGTCGATGAGCATATCATCACAGGTGGAGAAGACAATGTAATCGAATACCGTGAACTCCAGAATTTACTTTTGTCGAAATCTTTCAAGAAATATCCAGATGCCTTAACTGCTCTTGAAGAAGGCCATATCATGTTTGCAAAAATGCAAGAATTACTGGATCGCATTGAGAATTTCCGATTTGCTGATTGGAAGGACATGAAACATGATTCGGACATTGTCATGGGTAGATTGTTGCATTCCAGGGTGGGTTATACAACCAAATCAATGATTCCCATGCTTCTCGGGTTGAGGCCAGAACCATGGTTTTCCAGCATGGATGAAGAATTGCTGGATAAAATTCCACCCGGACAAAATGTTGAGAGGGCAGACATTGTAGGCGATATTCCACGCACAGACGAGTACAAACACGTTCAGCGTGATGCTAGGAATTCATTGTCGAACATGGAACGCCAAATGGTGTATGTAAAGCAATTCGAGGAATTGATCGATCGAAAGAGGTCGCTTTCCTTGTTCCATAGGGTGCATGACGTCTATGAACCGATGCCTTTCGATCAGGCGCTTGCAGAATTGATTAAGCGAATTGGCCCCATTAAGTTACATTCTCTACGTTTGTTTGTTAGTCACCCAGTTGAAATTTTGGCTGATGTATTACGTGACCTTGAGGCTGATGGCAAAGTCGTACGAGTTACAGCGCTACAACCTGATCCGACCGACTTTTTCTGCACACCCTCGGATGCTGAAATACTAGAGAGGCCCCGTAGAGAAGATCGCACATTGAGAATATTATCGCAATCAGATCCATTCTGCTCTCGATTTATCCAGGAAGTTCGCTACGTTCTCAAACAGGGTTGGTATTACCCGGTATTCAAGGGAGTCGACCCCGTTGGGCGAATTCTAATGTTCAAGGTTAACGATTATCTTGAAATCAAGGATATCCATATCCCTCACGCATATTTGGACGAATTTGCCGAAATCTTTGAGACACTGCTGGACAATTACAAAGACACGCTTGTAGATGTTTCAGTGTTACATGCATTCAACGGTGAACCAATCCATGATTGTGATGAAAACATACAGGCAATTGTTTCGCAATTAGGATTCAAATCCATGGGCGACAATCAGCGCTATATCCGTGGTGGTGTTGTTGATCCACGCCCTCGTTCCCTCACCCTTCGTGCTCTTTTCCATCATCACGGTTTGCATCAGGATACACGAGTTGAAAATGAGATATTGGCAATCGCACAAATCCCAGAAGTACGTGA
>CALCEF010000279.1 GCA_937901365.1 uncultured euryarchaeote
TTTATCGCTTACCTTGCTTTGCCTATACCGCAATGGATGACCTCTACTCGATGACCGTGGCTCAACTCAAAGAGCGGTTGAAAGAGAAGGGGTTGCCTGTTTCGGGGAAGAAAGCCGAGTTGATCGCTCGCCTCAGAGAGGGGGAAGAAGAATCGTTCGTGCCCGATGAAAAATACGATGTCAACTGTACGAAATGTGGGACTACACTCCGTGTTCCAACTGATTATTCGGGGGGGATCACATGTCCAAATTGTATGACTAAATCCCAAATTACCAGTCCATTGGAGACAGATGATGTACCCAATCTTACAGGTATTGTTTCGGATTTACAGGAGGTTGACGCTCCTCAACATATGGCCACGAGTGGTTACGACTTCGTGACGGGGCCAGATGGTCAAACGTATGCTGTCAGAAAATCTGCATTTACGTGGGGTGATTGGTGTATCGGATTCTTTGGTACTATCGGGGCCCTTGTTTTGTCATTCTTCTTGTTCGGTGAAATGGCATTCGGGGACGAAATGTGTTGTTTGTTGATCATATTGAGTGAGGTTGGAACCATTGGAGGGAGTGGGTTTGCCGCTGGAAAACCTGGAATTGGCATTGGGGCGATTACTGCAGTAGTGGCGTTGCCGCTCATCTTCTTCGCTGGTTGTTTCTTTATGCTGGCGGCGTACGGCTACTGAAGCAATGCAACTAACCTAGGCCATTATCTCACATTCCTTCAGCGTGTTCGGACAACTTGCCAATCATCGACACCGGGTTCTGGATCAACCCAATCAGGGTCCCCTGGTAAAACCAGTCCTGCGCCAATCGTGGCCAGTTCTTGTGCCAAAGATGCATGTGTATTCAGCAAGGATTCCCAATCTACATCGCCACTTCGAAGTTTGAATCCAAGGCGTAGGGCACGCCATGAACGACTGGCTCGTGCATACAATTTGAGATGCAGTCTAGCGGATAGTGGCCACCAAAGCAACACGATGAATGCCATCAATGGCCAAGGGAAACCAGCGAGTAATGGGAGGATGATACTGGGTAAATTCACATCTTGGAGGGGTGAAGATGGCGATGAAATAAACCAGCCGATTGGGACTGAAATCAGAAGCCACCAGATGGGGTATATCAACACGGATAGAAGTAATTTCATCGTCCCCATAATCGATTTGTTCGATTCGTTCTTGCCAAGCTTATTCGTCACCAAACGCGTGAACATGTAAGGTGGTATTGAACCAATGACTGCGCCCCAAGACACTACGCCTAACATCCATGAAATTGACCAAAGCCAATATGCGAAATTTTTGAACAAGGAGCGTTTAGAAATACG
>CALCEF010000280.1 GCA_937901365.1 uncultured euryarchaeote
TCGTCATCTGTTCAGCGATCTTCCTACGCAGGCCAACGACGGGAACTTCGGTGACACCTGTTCGTTCTTGTCCAGGCATGCTGACGGGCAACCCACCGACCGTTTGTGGTCGGGTTAGATGGGCATCCAAATCCGCATGGGTAATCCTGCCTGCGGGCCCGGTCCCCTTGACTTGCGAAAGTGAGACTCCCTCCTCTTTCGCGCGCCGACGAACGACAGGTGAGGCAAGTGGTCTGCGTGAAGAGGCGGGTGCAGGTGCAGGTGCAGGTGCTGGTGCTGGTGCAGGCTTTGGAGCAGCCACCGGCTTTGGAGCAGGTGCTGGCTCGGGTTCCGGTTCTGGCTCAGGTTCCGGTTCTGGCTCGGGTTCAGCAGCAGGGCTACCATCACCATCTACTTCGAACTCGATCAATGGTGCTCCCACAGCGATCATATCGCCAATTGCTCCATGGAGTTTGGTGACTTTCCCGTCGACGGTACTTCCGATTCCAACCGTCGCCTTATCGGTCATGATGTCGACCATATCTTGGTCTTCGACAACCATGTCACCCACGGCGACGTGCCAAGCGGTAATTTCACCCTCGACAACACCTTCCCCTATGTCTGGTAATTTGAATACATTCGTGCCCATTTCTATTCCTCCATTGTGGCTTGTACCGCCTCTATAATTCGGGCTTGGCTCGGGAAGTAATCCCACTCCAAACTGTGAGGATAGGGTGTGTCCCATCCTGTGACTCTCTGAATCGGTCCCTCCAAATGCCAGAAGCATCGCTCTTGAACCAGCGACATCAATTCGGCACCGAATCCCGACGTCCTTGGGGCTTCGTGAACAATCACACATCGCCCGGTTTTTCTAACTGAATCTTCAATCGCATCAATGTCCAGAGGCACCAATGTCCTCAAATCGATAATCTCGGCATCGATTCCGTTGTTCTCAACAGCAGCACTGGCAACGTGAACCATGGTTCCATAGCAAAGAATGGTTACATCATTGCCTTCTCTAATCGTTTCCGCTTTGCCCAATGGGATGCTATAGTACTCCTCGGGGACCTCACCCTTTGGATGACTGTCCCACTTGACCATCGCTGCGGTGTGATCACCATCAAACGGTCCATTGTAGAGTCGCTTTGGCTCAAAGAAAATGACTGGGTCATTGCACTCAATCGAGGAGATTAGCAATCCCTTTGCATCATAGGGGTTGGAACATATGACAACTTTCAATCCAGGTGTGTGGGTGAAATACGCCTCAGGGGATTGGCTGTGGTAATGGCCACCTTTGATGCCTCCACCACAAGGGGTACGAATCGTGACCGGAGCGCTGTACTCGCCACCTGAACGGTAACGAAGTTTCGCCAATTCATTGGTAATCTGGTCAAATCCTGGGAAAATGTAGTCTGCGAATTGAATTTCTGCAACAGGCCTGAGTCCATTCATTCCCATGCCGATTGCAATCCCCATGATTCCACCTTCGGCGAGGGGTGTATCGAAGGCACGATGCTTTCCGAATTTTTCCTGCAGCCCAGCAGTACAGCGGAATACACCACCATAGTATCCAGCATCTTCACCGAATGACACGACGGTCTCATCGCGCTCAAACATGTTGTGCAATGCGGAGTTCACCGCTTGGATGATACTCATTTGGGCCACTAAATCCCCACCTCTCCGCGTTGTTCTAGCAGGTGCCAAGGCTCCTTTTCGTATACATCCTCAAACAAAGTTGAGACCGAAGGGAATGGCCCATCTTTCAATGTTCCATGGGTCTCGGCTTCCTTGTATGCAGCGATGATTTCTTTCGTACACTGTTCCTCAAGTGCTGCATGCCTTTCATCATCCCACTCGCCCAGTTTCATTAGATGCGCTTTGAGGCGATCTACAGGGTCTCCAAGTGGCCAAGAATCATACTCATTTCCAGGTCTGTAGATACTGGGGTCATCCGAGGATGAATGACTATCTCCACGGTATGTGTACATCTCCAGTAAGGTTGGTCCATGTCCGGCTCTAGCACGTTCAGTTGCCCATTTGTGGGCAGCATAAACGGCAAGGAAATCTTGTCCGTCAACCCGCATAGATGCGACATCGTAAGGGATTCCTCTGGCGGCAAAAGATGGCCCTCCATGGGCCAGATTTCGGTGTGTGGAAATCGCCCACTGATTGTTGACGACAACGAGGACACAAGGTGCTCGATAAACCGAGGCGAAATTGAGCCCGTAGTGGAAGTCGCCCTGTGCAGAAGTACCCTCGCCCAACCAAGAACACGCAATACTATCTTCGCCGCGATAGGCGAAAGCCATGGCGGCACCAACAGCTTGTGGGAACTGGGTTCCGACAGGACTTGAAATCGAAACAAAATTCCCCTCTTTCCAAGAATAGTGAACAGGCATTTGTCGACCCTTGACATTGTCGTTAGAATTGGTGATACAATGACTGATCATGTCGACCATACTACGCCCTCTGACGAAGAGCAATCCCTGTTGTCGATAAGATGGGATGACAATATCTCTGTTCTCCATCGCCATCGCAGCGCCGACACTGACGGCTTCTTCGCCCAAGCACTTCATGTAAAACGACAGGCGTCCTTGACGCTGCATTTTCATCATACGATCATCGTATGCTCGAATTCGCACCATGTGTTCCAGTGCTTGTCGCAGTGTTTCAGCGTCAAGTCCAGGGTCCCAATCACCGACCGCTTCATCGTCATCGTTCAGAACCCGGACTAGACCGTATGCCATATCTCGGGTTTCTGCTCCCTCGCAATCTATGGCAGGCTTCGCATGGTGACCTGCGGGGATATCATGGGGTGATGGAAAGGATGTTCCTCCCTCTCGATGAGGTGGTACGGGAACGTGCATTTGCGTCTCCTTCTCTTCGCCCATTATTCTCACCACTCCAAATGCGCTCATAGCGTTTCGCTGATTCATGGTTCACCGTAGGTGAGCGTTACAGGCCCACCTTTTGCCTCCTCGTAGAGGAGACCTGCTCGATAGGATGAACGTACCAATGGGCCACATGCTACCGCTTTGAAACCCAATTCTCTTGCAGCTTGATCCCATTCTCCAAAGACCTCCGGTTCGGGAAACCGGTCTACAGGTAGGTGGCGAGGAGAAGGTGCGAGATATTGGCCGATGGTCAGCAAATCAACTCCAACTTCACGGAGAAGGCCCATGGCCTCTACAACCTCTTCATCGGTTTCTCCCACACCCACCATGATACTCGATTTGGTCAATATGTCTGGTCTGAGGCGCTTTGCTTCCCGCAGTATTGTAAGGGATTGCTCAAATGATGCTCGATGATCTCTCACCACCGAATCCAATCGAGGAACACACTCTACATTGTGTGCAAAAACTCGCAATTCCAAACCGTCCAATAAGGCCGCCAGTGCGTCTAGGTTTCCATCTAAGTCGGATGAGAGGAATTCGAGACCAACATCGGGCCGGCGTGCGTGAACTGCTTCCAAACAGGCGCGATAGTGAGAAGCGCCTCCATCATCGAGTTCGTCTCTATTGACACAGGTGATAACGGCATGAGAAACACCCATCAAATCCACGGCTTCAGCCAAATTTTCAGGTTCATTCACATCGAGAGGTGGTGGGTCTTTGACCGTTCCAACAGCACAGAATCGACATGCCCTAGTGCACTCTTCACCAGCGACCATGAATGTGGCCGTACCCCGTCCCCAACAATCGTGGATATTCGGACACTGCGCTTCCTGACAGACCGTATTCAATTGGTGTTCTAGGACATTTCCACGAACATCATTGAAGGCGATTTGGGCATTCCCTGTTGGCAAGTAGGTCTTGAACCAAGGAGGCAACCTTTTGCGCGATTTTTTTCGTCGTTCAATCGCTGAGGGTTGTTTGGTTTCATTCGCCATAGGCAGACGTTTCCCAGACATTGACACCACTCCCGTTACACCTGTCACCATCGGACTCGGTTAATCCTTTGTTTCCCGACCCTAGGGTCGGGTTCGGAGCGTTGAAGGGTGATGGTCGCCTCCAAACCTCATGGGCGCAGGTCTTGAGGACAAGGTAGCGTTGGTGACCGGTGGTGCCGCACGGATTGGCGCAGAAATCTGCCGCACCCTAGCAAATGCCGGTGCCATCGTGGCCATTCACTGTCACCGTAGCCTTGCGGCAGCGGAGGATTTGGTTGAGGAAATTGAAGCGTCAGGAGGGGAAGCATTTGTTGTCCGAGGCGATC
>CALCEF010000281.1 GCA_937901365.1 uncultured euryarchaeote
CTCAGAGGGGGGCCCACGCGCTCAAAATGAGTGAGAGGGTACCCATTCAATAGGATATAATCATTGTACAGCGTAGTAATTCCTTTCATACTCAGTCGCATTATTTTGATCCCAATATGCCAACTTTTTCGCCATGATTTTCTTGTACAAAAATGGCGTTATCAAAACCAAATACAGCATCGACAAATATCCGTAAGGCAATAATGGCGCATCATCATGGGTTGGATTCAGTTCCCAGAAATACAATTTTGCAGATCGATGATGATCCGAATGCCTAGTCACATTACACAAGTAGATGCTGCTGAGAAAGTGGTTGGAATTCCAAGAATGCCTCATTTCGACAGGTTTGCCCCTTTCGCGGACCAGACCATAATGTTCGATGTAATTGATTGCCTCCAAGTATAATTTTGCAATGAATGCACACAGAATGAATGCTGCCATTCCAATAATGCCACCAAAAATAAACGCCAAAATTGTGATGATTAGGCTTCGTGAATATCCAATAATCATTCGATTGTGGACACTCAAAATATTCTGATTTCTTCGCTTTAATCGTTCAGCTTCAAGCCTCCATCCACTAATCTGTTCGAGAACACTAGCCCGAACGATGAACAGATAGATGTTTTCACCACGTTTAGCAGACGCTGGATCTTCTTCCAAACAGACATCTTTGTGATGACCATATACATGTTCAATCGCAAAGGTACAATCCCAAGAAAACGCAAGCATCCAATTCCCGATGAACATGTCGAATTTATTCTGCTTCCGATGTGTCAACTCATGACCAGGGACCGTACCAAGAATGCCGATTAGCAAGGTGGTTTGGAAAATAATAGAAATTTTGTCCAACAGTGTAAACGACTCAACGACTTGGTAAAAATCAACACTCAAAGTAGAATATAGCCCCTCAATATACCAATTCGGAGAGTTATTGCCAAACACTGAAACAACCAAAAAAATCAGACAAAACAAGATTGGTAAATTGATGTAAATTGAAAAATTCAAGATGGCTGGAAATGAGAATTGTTCAATTTCCTTATCTCTGGGTAAAACATAATCGCCAATGAACAGAAATAATGACCAAGTGATGAAGAAATAGGTGGGGTAATTCTGTCCCATCAAAATGAAAATGATGAACAAAATACCCGTCACTGCAGGAATAAAATATTTGCAATATTTCAGCATCATGTTCATTCTAATCATCTCTCATCCCAGATTGAACCTTCACCATGCAATTTGCGGCGCTCGGCATCTAGGAAACTCTCACGGCGTTTACGTCCAAACAGACCGAAGATCAACAGCAAACCGATTACTCCTGTCCCGGTTGCGTAAATGTCGAAATTGGAGCCATCTCCATCTTCGTTTCCTGTGGTTGAAGAAATGCCATCGTCACTTCCATCTTCAGCAGGAGAAATGTAGATTTTTCTTTCGATTTCGACACGATCACCATTCGAATCTGTAATGGTCAATCGTACGGTGTGTTCGCTGTATTTTGCGTATTCATGCAAGATGAGTTCTCCCTTCCCAGACTCCCCATCACCGAATTCCCAATCGAAGGTATAGGGTCCCTGTCCACCATTGGCAACCCCCGTAAATTCGAATGTTGCGACCATCCCCTTGGTAATCGGT
>CALCEF010000282.1 GCA_937901365.1 uncultured euryarchaeote
CCAGATGGTTGTTCGGTACTGATCGTAATCCCGCGTTCATTCAAGGATGATTGGACATCCTTTGAGGAACAGGTCAGATGGATGTGTTCCTCACCGGGCTTGGCGCTGAGTCCTGCGAGAACAATCAACAGGGGTGCTTCGCTATCCTTTGCAAGTTCAAGAATAGTTTCAGCCATCTCATGTTGACCGCGGGGAGTCATTGGTTGCCCGTTTCCTGTAATGGTGATGATCGGTTTGGAATCTTTCATTTGCACCGAGTGAATCGAAAGGTGAGGCGGTACCAAAAGGCCTTCTTCCAAGGTTGAATGAGGTGGTAGGTCCGGATGAATCAATCTTGCTAGCATTGTAGATTCGTGTTGCTCATTGAGAGTATCAATCACCAGTTTCCCAACATTTCCCACACCAGGGACTGCGGCAATAATCATCTGATTCGCTGGAAGTTTTGAGCCCTCCATCCATTGGATTTTGGTACTCATTCTTCTTCATCCTCCGGCGAAGGTAGGTTTGCCGCCCATTCTTTGGATTCCACCTGCTTTAGTTTGCGACGGAGGTCTGCTCTCGCGTCTTCGGGGGAAAATCGCATAGGGCCTGCTGCTTGTGCTTGGCCCCCACATTCCTCACAAGTCTCGGAAAGTCCGTATGCACCACAAGATGTGCATTTCTGTAAACGGGTCCGAGCCATGAGCCATGCCCTCATGGTGAGGCCTTTGAACCTCTCTCTCCGAGAGAGGGTCACTGACGCGAGATTTCGGCTACGCCGATGTCATCGGTGATGGTTTTCGAGATTGCCGCCTCTACAAGATCCCAATGGGATTCTGCAACCTCCCAATCCGGTGCTTTCAGTTCAATTCGGTATTCGGGAGCACCATCGTAGTATGCTGCGATTTCAACTTCATCTGGTTCGGAAGAACATTCCTCGACGGCAGTCAATGCCTTTCGGATGACTTCAATCCCCTCATTGCCATGAATCTGAATGTTTGCGATGGCCCGAATATTTACGAATTCAGGAATGATGTTCTCTACCGCAATTTCAATGAAAACTGTGACCCAATCACCTTTGAATCCTTCATTTTCTAGAGCGGAGTTTTCGATTGCAGTTTCTTCAAAAGCAGCGTAGAGGCCACCAAACGTTTCTACAAGTTCTGCATTCATTTCGGTGATTTTGTCTTCATCCCAACCCGAACGCTCGCCTACGATTCGTAGCAACTGGCCTGCACGTTGTTTGTTCTTCCAGCGCTGCAAAGTATCTCTTCGACGCTCGTCGCTGACCGATTTGATACTCAGTTCGATACTTTTCTTGTCCTTTCGAACCTTCAATGCCTTGGCGACTACTCGCTGACCTTCACGGACGATTGATCTGATGTTCTTGACCCAACCAGAGGCGACCTCGCCGATGAAAATGAAACCCTCTCTACCAGGATACCCGTCTAAATCGACGTAAACGCCGTTTTGTTTGACACTGGTGATTGTACAGACGAGAAATTCGCCGAGTTCGGGCCAATCGCCTTCATCTGACATTTGCTTGACCCCCTTCACTCGAGGGTCTCAGCTACCGATGCGCCAGTAAGTTGCGCCTTTCCACCCGCAGGGCGGGCGAGAACTGAGCCGCAAACACCGCAGTTGATGACAGTGGTTGCTCGCTCGAATATGATCTGTTCATTACCACAATCGCGGCAATGTACACGAAGGAAATTACTGGTCGCCATATTTGTCACCTAAATCACTTGTCGACGAGTTCGAATTTCTTCGCTCTCTTGCATGGAGGAGTGTGTGCCTTTCCTGTTTCGGTGCACCGGTAGAGAATGTTGACCCGCTTGGTTGGCTTTTCTCTACCCTCAGGCTTTGGACGTGGGAAACCTCGGTAACCTGCTGTGACTCTGCGGAATCGGCGCTGACCCCACTTCAGTTCGCTTGCACGTCGCTTCTTGACACGCTCAACGGTATGCATCGTGTGTCGGCCAGCCTTGGGGCTGTAACGCTTGACTTGACGGGGCATCTTGACCATTGTCGAACCTCCTCACCATGTGGGTGCGAGCCTGCGACCATCGACCCGTATATGAGGGTGTCGCGCGCGAGGGGATTGGAAATCGGGCGACTGCGCGGCAAAGTCGGTCAACGTTGATGAACCCTAACCAAGAGCGCAGTATCGATGTCGGACCTGTCGGACCCATGGATTGGCTTCTGGCTACCAATTGCGTTGCTATGTCTGACCATTGGATTTTGGTTAACGGATCGAAAAGATTCTCGCAGAAAAATTTCGGCTGTTACCTTCTTTGTCTCGATACTAGTTATCGTGTTATTCGGGGCCGAGACACGGGGTGGAGATTCATCCGAAACCGCATTACTCGCAGTCCTTCTGCACATGATTGTTCCAGTCTCGTTGATGGCTATCGGGACCTTGATTGCGACATTCTCTGGACCATCGCCTGTTGGTCCATTGCCACGAGGTTTGAGACCACTTGGATTTATGATGGCCATCAGCGGTTTGGTTTGGATTGGTTTGATGTTGATGTCTGAGCCACCTGATGCAATTGCAAACGGCATTGGTGAAACCATCTGGGGCGCATGGGTCAACGTGTTCCTGAGCGTTTTGGTATTGGTGTCCGCATTGGCTGGATCATTCTGTATCATGATGGGAGATGAGCGGAACAAGGAAGCCACAACATTGGCGATGCTGACCATTGCTGGTGGATGGATGTTTTACGAAATCATGCAGAATGGTTCCGAGGGTCTAGAAGCCTCGGGTTGGCACGAAATTCATTGGGAACAAATGATGTTTTTAGTCGGTGGTTTAATCGGTTCTATTGTGGCCTTTATGGCTTTCATTGGCCTGGTCTATATGGCTGAGAAACGGGCTCCAGACCCCGATGTAGTCTCGCCTTTAACCGAGGAAGAAAAGGCTGTGGTAGATGCAGTCCTTAGGCTCAACCTAGAACTGGAGGGATCTGAAAATGACTGAACAAAGAGAATCGTGGTGGGGCCCAGTCGCACTTCTGATGTTGCTCCTTGCAATCAGCATGGACTTATTCGTTTGGCAGGTTTCGGGAGGGGTCGAATTCTCATCAATTGTTGAAAGAATTTTGCTAGGATTCACTTTGGCATTTGGGATAACCAGTTTTGCACTGCTGGTAGTAAGCATTGGAGCAATCCATCGGCACGTGCGCTGGAAAGAGCAAGTTGTAGGTTTGTTCTTACTTGCAGGCTTGGGCCTAAGTCTTTCAAATTGGCAAATGAATGGATCTTGGGATGCAATGCGAAGTGAAGGTGTGATGCTTTTCTCGGGAATCACTGCAGCGCTTGCCGCAGTAGGGTTGGTATTCGGTCTTCTTCTCGCCTTGGTCACCGGCCGAGAACACGTTCCTGACCCTCTATTGGACATGGAATCTACCGGCGGCGACGTGTCTGTAGAACTGGATGACTGAATCTTCTCGCCCGTAGGGCGTGAGGCAACCCTGATATAGAGCGGGTCGGTCGCCGGCTCGCTGAGGTGAAGAGATGAGCAAGGGCACTCCAAGCATGGGCAAGCGCCAGAAGTCCACGCACATCCGTTGCCGCCGTTGCGGTCGCCACAGTTACCACAAGCAAAAGCGCCAGTGCGCATCCTGTGGATTCAACGTCACCTCAACCATGCGCAGATATCGCTGGAACAAGCGAAATCGAAGCATGTATCAAAAGAAGTAATCCTGGAATACCAGATTCCGAAAGAGGGTGTCAAACTCTAAAGCCCTCCCACGTGACGACCAACTGGGTCGCGCTATGTGTGGTATCATTGGCGTCGTCGCCCAAATTGGCCAACCTGTGGCATCCGTCATCTACGATGGGCTGACCGTCCTCCAACACCGTGGACAAGATGCTGCTGGAATTGTCACATGTGAAGGTGAACATCTGTACCAACGAAAGGCCAACGGTTTGGTCAGGGATGTGTTCCAACAACGGCACATGGACACCCTGGTTGGACACATGGGCGTCGGACACGTTCGATATCCTACGGCTGGTACATCGTCCTGCGCAGAAGCTCAGCCATTCTACACCAATTCGCCGCATGGAATCTCTCTAGCACACAATGGGAATCTAACGAATGCAGACGAATTGAGAGAACAATTGTACAGAGAGGATCTACGGCACGTCAACACGAGCAGTGACTCGGAAGTTCTGATGAATATCTTCGCGCATGAATTGCTAAAGCGTGGAAAGATGTACATTGAGGATACACTGCGACTAAACGTCGATGACGTATTCCATGCTGTATCAAAGGTCCATGAGCGATGTCGAGGAGGTTATGCGATTATCTCTATGATCACTGGATATGGAATTCTCGGATTCCGCGACCCATGGGGTATACGGCCACTCATCATCGGTCGAAGAGATGCACCAGATGGTGGAGATGAATGGGTTCTCGCATCTGAGTCTGTTGCATTGATTGCTCTCGGTTGTGAAATTGTTCGTGATGTGGAACCAGGAGAAGCGGTTTTCATTACGGCCGGGGGTGAGTTCTACGAGAGACAGTGCTCGGACAAAGCGACATACACACCTTGCATCTTTGAGCATGTATACTTCGCACGACCAGATTCGGTCATCGATGGCATTAGCGTTCATCGGGCCCGCCTCAAAATGGGCAGGAAGTTGGCGGCTAGAATCCCTGTTGAGCATCCAGACTCAAACATCGATGTCGTCATTCCTGTCCCGGATAGTGGGCGGATTGCAGCGATGGAGTTAGCAAAGGATCTCGGAGTCCCATTCCGCGAGGGATTTGTCAAGAATCGTTATGTTGGACGGACATTTATTATGCCGGGACAAGCGATTCGAAAGGACAGTGTACGCAAGAAACTCAATCCAATCCCTTACGAATTTGAGGGGAAAAATGTGCTCCTTGTCGATGATAGTATCGTAAGAGGCAATACGAGTGCGAAGATTGTCAATATGGCGCGTACTGCCGGGGCTGCAAAGGTATTCTTTGCCAGTGCCGCACCTCCGGTAATCCATCCAAATGTGTATGGAATCGATATGCCTGCCAAAAACGAATACATCGCTCATGGACGCACACAAGAAGATGTGAGTGCAGAAATTGGTTCTGATTGGCTCATGTATCAGACTCTAGAGGATCTGGTTGATGCTTGTAGCGGAGGCGCGTGTGGTGTCGAAGAATTCGATACATCCTGCTTCAATGGTGAGTATGTCACAGGAGATATCGATGATGAATATCTTGAACGATTGGAGCAAGCCCGCAATGATTCTGCAAAAAAAAAGCAGACGAAGAACGATGAGATCTTAGAGATCCATAACGAACCCTGAGGTGATTAAATGGGCCAATGGATGGTCCGCATGGGTGAATCGATGCTCAAATCGAAACCCGTTCGAAAGCACTTCACACGCACATTGAGGACGACACTCATCATGCAATGCGAAATCCGTGGTGCTGAGGTAAGCATTCGCGTCGAGGGAGGTCTCATGTTTGTCAGTGGAGAGGAAGATGCTGAAATTGTCGATGCGCTCAAACACACATTTGGTGTCAATGCCGTAGACCCCTTTACCGAAGTTGAACCCACCCCAGAGGCCGTTGCTGCCGCTGCCATACAATCCAATCCTAATCCAGAAGGTTCGTTTGCTGTTCGCTGTAAACGACATGGGGCAAAAGGTGAGTGGACAAGTCAGACATTCGCTGGAGCGACCGGTGCTGCAGTGCTTGAGAAGGTTGATCTCGATGTCAACTTGAGTCAACCCGATTGGGAAATTCGAGTTGCCCTTTTCCCAGACAAAGCTCGACTATTGGGTCAGAGATTCATGGGCCCAGGAGGGCTGCCATCTGGAGTTCAAGGGTTGATTATGGCACATTTAGAAACAGAGGAGGATGCTCTTTGTGCTTGGTTAATGATGCATAGAGGGTGTCGAATTCAACCGATTGATGGGTCGGTTGATCAACTCAAATCGTGGGACCCAGCCTTGGTTTCTGAGGAATATGCTGACAAATTGGTTACAGGGCCCGGGCGTGATCGTAACCCCACTCCTTGGGGTATTGTCGCCCACCATTTACCAGATGCACCGACCTCAATTGGAGATGATGAAGATATTCGAACACCACTTGTGAACTTAGAGCCGCTTGTAGGTTGGTCTGAACAAGAAATTGAACAACTCAGAAGCCGAGTTTTCTCCTGAACCTGTTGGCGGCAATCTCAAGGAAGAGGGCGAAGGTCAGGAACCATGCCGATGGTCATCGACCCGATTGCGGAAATCGAGTGCGAGGCGATTGTGCGGGCAATTGACGTCTCCCCAGATGGAAAATGGATCGCATGGGGAGGCGATGATGGAGTCATTCGAATCTTAGATGTGACTGAACAGCCGACGAAGTTGGAACCATTCAATGTCGAGGATTCGGTGACACACCTCCGAATTGCAAGCGGTGGCGTGATTGTTGTCGGTACACACACGAGTGATCTGCACGGACACGAACGACTCGGTGGCCATAGATGGACGCATGCACTCGGTGGAGGTTCTGATCACCTCAGTTTGTCAGGTGATGGCACGATTATCGGTTGTATAGACGGTGGTCGACATCTGCATATGGTTACCGAAAATGGCATCAAGAGAGGGAGATTTTCTGCTGGAGAATTGGTGAGTATTTCTGTAGCAACCGACGGAACTGGTGTCGCGGTCGCAGATGATGAAGGGCATGTTCACGTTCTCGACTCAAACGGTAACAAGCGATGGACCCGAGAACCCGAATCAGAGAGTGGTGAGACGGTTTCAGCCATGTGTTTCCTACACGATGGTTCCCTGCTACTCTGTAGAGAGGTGCTTGGAATCACACCTTCGGAAATTTCTCAAATTGCCCTTGAACGTTGGTCTTCGACAGGGGAAAAGATGTCTTCAGAAGAAATCAATTCACGCAGTATGTGCATTATTCCAGATGGAATGGGCGCTCTTTCAGGGCTGTTTGATGGTACGGTATTGAGGATTGATGATGATTTAACATCCACCGAAATTTGGAAATCAATGTACACCATCAATGACATTCGAAGGCATGGAGAAGATCTTCTCATCGCCTCTTGGTTCTACCTTCATCGAATCGATTCTGAGGGCGAAGAGGTTTGGAGGTGTGAGCACACTGGATTGGTACAATCGATTATTGGATCTAAAGATGGAGCGCGAATCGCATTGAGTGGAGATAATCAAAACGATTACACGCGCGAAAATCGAATTCTATGGATTGACCCTGATGCAACCCCATATGCTTTGTCTGAGGACTCTGATATCGACGAGGATTTGCTTGAATTCGTCGACGGAGCAGAACTCAAAGCACCAACGGCTGCTCCCGATGAGGATCTTTATGCCGACGACGGAGGAGACTTGGCAGCACTTTTGACCGAGGAGGAGCAGAAACAACTGAGTTCAGGAACTGCAACAGTGGATGATTCAGAATTGTTTGCGATGCTAGATGATGAAATTGAACAACTTGCACAATTTCAAGAAGAAGACACAGACATCATGGCTGGATTGTCGGATGAAGAATTTGTATCCCACATTCCACCGACAGCTGATGCTGGGATGGATGTCGTTGTCAATGCTGCAGACGATGGAACCGCTGTTGTACTGCTAGATGGTTCAGCCACGTCTCCTGGAAGTCAAGGCATAGAGCAGTGGATTTGGAGAGATGGTCATTCAAAGCAAATTGGAGATACCGCGATGGTCAATGTCCGATTGCCCATTGGAAACCACACATTTACGCTCACTGTCAGCGATCCTGCAAGAGAGAGTAGTACGGATACGATTACTGTACAAGTACTCGGCGAAACTCGTGAAGACACCTATGACTTGCTCGATGATTAATCGAGAACCGTTGAGAAGAACTCTTCGACTCTGCGTATTTCAGGCATGCAAACCTCATGGAACATCGGGTATTGTTCAAAATCTACAGTCCATCCATTCTCTCGGAGGAACTCGACTGTACGCTCTCCAGATGAGAATGGAACCATATCATCACGGATTCCATGACAGACCAAAATCGGAGTCTTCCGATTGGCTGGTGACGATGCTTCGATATGATTTTCGGGGAAAATGAGGTAACCCGATAAGCAGGCCATACCTGCAATTTGTTCTGGGAATCGGCAACCGGTATAGAGGGACATCGCCCCACCTTGACTGAATCCGACAAGGACGATCCGATTGTATGGTATACCGCGAGCATGCTCTTGTTCAACCAATTCTGTGATGATTTCAGACGATTCTTGTGCTTCTAGAGGACACTCACGTTCACCATCAGATTCTCCGGCCAAATATCGAATATCGAACCATGATGGCATTCTCCATCCATTGTTCAGAGTCACCGGACGAACTGGAGCATTGGGGAACACCCAGCGCGTTCCAGGTCGAGAGATGATTCGCGGCATGTCAACGAAATCGTGCGCACTGGCACCTAGGCCATGCATCCAGATAATTGACGCATCGTGAGATGCAGTCGGTTCGACCACGATAGGGTCGCGCACGTGATCATCTCAGAGATTTGAAAGAGCGTCTGCCAATGCTGGAAGAGCTTCTTCCCAAGTCGCGACGATTCCATAATCTGCAACACCGAAAATAGGTGCATCAGCATCTTTGTTGATGGCGACGATGTACTTTGATGAGCGCATGCCGGCCAAATGTTGGATGGCACCAGATATACCAACGGCGATGTACAGACTTGGATTGACTGTCTTACCGGTTTGTCCAACCTGCATACTGTGAGACATGCCCCATTCGTCGACCACTGCCCGAGAGGCGCCTACCGCTGCACCCAATTGATCGGCAATCGACTCAAGGTGGCTGAAATTCTCGATGCTACCCATGCCTCGTCCGCCAGAAATGATGACATCAGCATCAGATACATCCAATCGCTCGCTGGCTTTTGCGATGGCTTCCTTGACCGATGTGGCCACATCTGCACTCTGATTGACGGTGTTCACAGCGGCGCTGCCGCCTCCATCAGCCGCAGGGAATGTGTTTGGTCGGAGCGTTAGAATCGTGTCATCCGCCACCGTAATCGTTTCCATCGCCTTACCCGAATAAATCGGGCGAGTCACTGTGTTGCCTGAGATGTTGGTTACATCCTGTACCACTGCGACACCCTTGGCAGCAGCCATTCGCGATGCAATCTCACGGCCGTTTGCAGTGGATGCTGCAATGACTCTGCCTTCGGTTAGTGAACCCATGGCCGAAGCCCATGCTCCACCATCAAAGGAAGCGAAGCAATCGCCCTCTACCGAGACTACCTTAGCGACGCCAGAAAGCGCGGCAGCCTCTGCGGCTCCAACTCCTCCTGCACACAGTACGGTCGCATCTCCTCCAGCTGCACCAACCAATTGGGCCGTGACTGGATGTAGGCTATTTCCAGATGTTTCTGCTATGACTGTAACCATTTTCATTCCCCCTCAAATCACCTTTGCTTCATCGCGCAATTTACTCACCACAGTGGGGACACTTTCCGCCCCCTCAAATTTCTGCCCAGCTGGTTTTTCAGCTGGTGGAGATTGATTGTCCAGAGTGACTGATGCGGATCCAATATCAACACCCAAATCGGACACAGACATTGTTTCGATGGTCTTCTTTTTGGCCATCATAATTCCTTTGACATTCGGTCGACGCAACTCTGTGCCCATTTTGTCAAAAGCGATTACACATGGAGCGGAAATGCTCACTCGCTCCATTCCAGTTGCACTGGGTCGAAGGGCGAGGAATCCCGAAGAATCTCCTGACAATTCGCTGACCATTGTGACGCAACCTGCGCCCATTTTCTCTGCTACACCTGGTCCGGTTGAACCGGCGTTGGAATCTGCTGCTTGCTTACCGCAGAATACAACACTCGCTCCAGTCTTCTCGACAGCGGCAGCAAGAATTGTTGAGATTTGGTTTGAATCGAGTGACGAAAGGTCATCGACGACGATGTGCATGAGATCAGTCGCTCCAACTGCGGCAGCATCTGTAAGCATCTTCTTGGCACGCTCTGGACCACATGTGATGGCTGTAATCGAACCACCTTGAGCCAAAGCCGCCTCTAGTGCATACTCGTCGTATGGGCTCATCGACCACTTGTTCACCGCGCCTTCATCGACACGTCCACCACTGACGATAATCTTCGCATTTGTATCTGGAACTTGTTTCAATAGAACTGCAATATCTGCCATTCATTCATCACCTACGGTGATGCGCCACCGAAAGTCCCTCTAAGAACGATTCGTCGGCAAATTCCTGAGTGATTATTCCACCCAAGCGTAGGTTCTGGCGCCTTCTAGTTCGCCCTCTCCACCCTCGATTTCAACCAAGGCAAATTCGCCTCGTGGATTGAGAACACTGCCTTCATGAATGCCCTTGTGCAATTCCTCGTAGGTGATTTGGTCAATCGCCATACGTCCAGCCATTCTCTCAAACAGATTCCAACTGGCGACGACTTCACGCCAGCGATCACTGACACTGCCTTCGAAGACTTTCGCTTTGGCTCCAGATCCATATCCACACAGACCGAATAGGCGACCATCGAGTGGACTATCTGCCTCGTAATCGGATTCGAAGGTCGACATCATGGCTAGGAAAATCGAACCTGTGTACTGGTTGCCGATGAGTGAACTGGCTCGCTGACCCTTCTCGATTCTCTCAGCGTGGAAATCACGGTAAGCTTCGGTCTTGGAAATGCCTCGACGATATCCGTCCAGAGCTCTAGTGTGTTCAGCCTGTCCATCAGGGGTATCATCGAAATCGTCGATACTTGGTGGTAAGCCAATCTCTGCCTCGACATCGGCCCATGAAGCACTACCTCTGCGCTCGTACGCGAAGACTGCTGGGAACATTCGCTTGGCTTGGAAAGCATAGGGGAGGTGCATGATAATGCGAGCCCAATCCTCTGTGAGTACTGTCTCTCCTTCGGGGTCCCATCGGCCATCGGCCTCGGCCTTGGCACGGAAATCACGGAAGGCTTCTTCCACTGCATCCTGGTAACATTGGTTGCTGAATTGTCCATCGAATACCGGTTCATCACGATGAACTTGGACGCTGTCGACACCATGGCTGAAAATTCCAAGGCGGCGGACTGTAGATT
>CALCEF010000283.1 GCA_937901365.1 uncultured euryarchaeote
ATCAAGCAGGGAACCCTGAAGCAGCTTTCGAAATATTGGCTGAAGCTCCCGCAGGCGCATGGAAAGGCCCAGCACTTCATCTGCAGAAAGGCCGCCTCATCCTTGCAGAAGCCGATCGCTATCGTGATGGAACAGGCGAACGCGATCGAGAATTGCTATCTGAAGCAGACTTGGCATTCGAAGCTGCACTCGAATCCGATCGAGAGAGTGGTGTAGGCTGGTTAGGCAAGGCCCGCATTCAGAGAATGCTCCAGGACTATTCAGAAGCACAAATTTCACTCGCACGCGCCAGAAGACTACTACCAGAGGAGCCATTGATTGCTGCAGAAGAAGCCTTACTCGCACTGGACGGCAACGACGTCGAGGCGGCATCACGTTTGATTTCAGAAGCACATGTGTTGGAACGTGACTCATCCGTCATCAATTACGTCAAGGGTGTCGTATCAGCAAGAAGAGGTGACATGACTGAGGCGAAGCGCCTCTTTGACAGTGTATTGTTCGTAGATCCAAACCACGTCCGCGCTCGCCTTAACCGATGCACTGCACTGATGGTCTCTGAAGACTATCACGCCGCTTTGGACGATGTTCAATATCTCTTGGAGGCGCACCCCGAACTCGATTTGGCTCGCCTCCGTCGAGGTGAAATCATGTTGTCACTCGGTGAATGGACTGAAGCAGAAGCCAACTTCAGAGACGTTCTTTCACGAAGAGGAGAGAACCCACATGCACTCATCCAATTGGGCGCCTCACTTGTCGCTCAGGAGAGACTCACCGAAGCCGAACAACCACTCAATGAAGCCATTCGATTGGATGGACAATCCGCAGAGGGGTGGTATCAACGGGGCCTATTGTACGAATCCTTCGGTCAATTGGAGGGCGCACTTTCAGACTTTGAAACCGCTGCTACCCGCAACCGTCACCACATGAACGCCCTATTGCGAATTGCCGCCATCCACCACAACAACGAGAATTGGGATGCCGCTGAAGCAGCCTGGAGGAACGTACTCAATGTCGAACCGGATCATCGAGTTGCACGTCGTAGAATACAAGATGCAATCGACGGTCAATCTCAGCAAAAGAAGGCCGCTGTTCTTTCATCCTCTGGTGGGATGATGGCTCAAGAACTTGAAGCTCCAACCATCGTGGAACCTGAATTAGTAGTCGAGGAGCCTCAAGTCGAAGAAGTGGTGGTTGAGGAGCCTCAAGTCGAAGAAGTGGTGGTCGAGGAGCCCCAAGTCGAAGAGGTTCAGGAAGAACCAGAGGTCGAGAAACCCAGAGGTGGCCCAGAGGAGTGGGTAGATGCGATCGACGCATACATCAACGAACATGGCGGTGTTGTCAATCAAGATTTCAAGAGCCTTGGCCTCATTCCAGAGGATGTTACCGCAGGAGAGCGCGCTCGAATGAACGAAGAGTTAGCAGATTGTTTCACCAAGCACAAGGTGACAAATTTCCGTGTGTTCTATTGCTCACCCACGATCATCGAGCCAGAAGAAGTTCAGGCTCAATATGAGAAGTATCTGAATCAAGAGCAACCCGAAGCGATCGAAGATGACGGAGTCCCGGATGAAGACATCCCCGATTTCGAATTTGGATTCGGCAATCTATGAACACGAAGTTCAAACATTACACCCTTGTCAGTGAACCATGAGTCGTGGTTTAGAGCCGGGCGACAGTGCCCCTGAATTTACCCTACCGAATGCCAATCCTAATGGGCCAGAGAATTGCAATCTCCCAGACCTTGTAACCGATATCGGTTGCATTGTGATGTTCACATGCAACCATTGCCCATACGTGATCGGCAATGAATCCCGAATCGAATCCATCGCCT
>CALCEF010000284.1 GCA_937901365.1 uncultured euryarchaeote
TGCTGTTGTAGACGGCCATTCACTTGTCCCTTCCATGGATTCAGTCGCAACATTGAACTCATTTGCATACTCATTCTCACCCAAAAACGTTGCAAAGAAAAATACATTGGCGACTAGTAAAATCCCTATTGTTCCAAGTGCGGATAATGGGATTTTCAGTTCTCCAATTTGAATTGCTTTTTCTTCATTTTCCCACTTGTGCGGTTCGGTGGTGAAATCTTCATCTGGATCAATGGGGGAGCGTGTGGTGGAAGTATCATCAGGAGCAAAATTTACGATGTACTTTTCCGGATACATGATTGAATCGTAGGTCGCCTTACAACAGAACCCAAAGAGAACAATCGCAATCAACGGGAAAATGAAGAAACAGCACAGGAAGAAATCTACCCCTGACAAACCAGGTTGCAAGACTGCCTCTTCGTGATTGTCTGGATTGACGTATACAGTTACATTCTTGCCAGGAGGGTAATCGGAATCAGCATTTTGTGACCATGAGTCGCAATTCCCTTCTTTCGTGTAACTGAGTATAGAGCCATCATAGGTTCTATTTTCGATTGTATATTCATATTCAACCCATAGGCAGTATGTGGTTGAGGATCCTTCTGAATCCTGACTCACCTCTGTGTCCACACCGCTATCAGTAATCACTCCGCCAACTGGTGTCCAATCACCAGTGCCTAAATCTGCAGCAATAACTCCAACAATCCATCCTGTAACAAATACGCTTGCGGTACATACAACGAGGGTGATTACCCAGAAAAGAGCAAGGCCTGCCCACGTCCCTTCTCCAGGAGTATAGTCGCTTTCTGATTGGCGCCGTTCTCGATTTTCTGGCTCATAGTCTGTTTTTCCGAAACCCTCTGGAACGCCCCATTTATTGATGTAGAAATCAACAGGAACTGTGCCATTTCCCCTGTCTACGGCATAGTTCTCATCGTAAATCCCCTCTACGATTGGTGCAGGCCCATCGTACGTCAAATACCAATCTTCAGGGACATCTGGGCCACTCTCAGTTCCATCTGGCCCAATCCAGTTATTTTTGGAAACTGATTCCTGATCGGTAAGCCCATCCAGCGAAAACGCTGATTCGTAGTCATCGTCTTCATCTGGCATGACTATTCCTCTTCGTCACCGAGTGGCCCTTCAAAGACGAGCCATGCGTATAGGGATGTAAGCAACATCAGCAACCCGATGAGCATGATGAACATCCCCATCGGGGCGGGGAGATTCTCCAGCGTATTGCCAATGATTTGAGCTGTGAAAACGAAAGCGATTCCCAACGCCGCCAATATTCGGGTTGAACTCTCGGGTTGCGTCCACATGTGAAGCGCAGGGATAACGCCCCACGTTCCGAACGTATGTCGATACCATGCTAGATACAACATGAAGCCACCCATTAATCCAAAGACTCCGCGCGTGAATGATTCGGAACCCCATGGCCCTTCTGGTGCCCATCCGGAAACCAAGGTAGACAAGATGAGCAGGGTACCGATTCCCGCTACAGCCGGATGCCGGGATGGAGTGGGGTCGTCCATGGACTTGCGTCGGGTGGTCAGTTGAAAGCATCTGTCCCGACATCGGGAATATTGGCACCATGCTCGATGTGGTTTCGCCATGCTGCGGCAGCATCTGGAGAACGCACCTCGAGAACTCGCCAAAGATCTTCCAGTGAATTATCGCCATCCATTGAGACTATTCGATTCAAAATGCTGGACAATGCCTCTGTGTGTCCTTCTACCATGTGCAATAGGAGTTCTCTGAGGCGGGTTCGAACAACTTCGTCACCACCGATCCACAATTGTACCGTAAGCCCTTTTTTGTCGTCTGGATATTGTGCCAAGTAATCACGCAGAGCGGTTTGGGCAAATCTGCGATGTATGCTTGGGTCTGCATGATGCACAACCCGAGCGCATCGATTGGCGAAACCATCCGGATCTAGTGTGGCTGTGAGGCGAATTGAACCTGCTGCGATTCGAATGACATCTGCAGATTCATCGGAAAGCAATTTGTCTAACAATGGCAAAGCCTCGATTCCCCTCCGATGTATGATTTCGTCAAGGGCATCTGCCAATGCACATCTTACTTGGGGTTCACGCGAAAGCAGCGTTTTTTCCAATTCCTTTGATCCTTCAAAATCCAAATCCCAAGCTCTAGGAGTTAGCGTAGCAATTCTACTGGAGAGGGTGGTATCACCATCACCAGCCATTCTGTTGAGGCGAGATAGAATCGATAACGAGGGAACAAGGGTTTGTCGTGCCAATGCAATATCGAGCCATTCGACTAAAACGGGTCGTGGAGGATCTGCTTCTTCCATTCGATCAAGAAGCCAGCCGGCTGCAAATGAGCCTCCTGCGTCGGCTTCCATCGGAGCAGCGGGTGTGACCTCGCGACCCTCTTGCCAATCGACAAGGTGTGGGCCGGGTGTGGCCCCTCCATGCCAATATCCTGGTTTACGAGCCAAAGCAATGCTTTCCATCAAGTGATATCCTTGCTGTCTAGAAATTGGACTGTCTTTAGACGACATACCGTTCAGCAGAGCAATGGCAACCCACCAACGGTCGACATCTGGAGCATCGGCATCTAGCGCCTGCGCAAGAAGAGTTTCCACACGGATGAATAATGCGCGCTCAGCGACTTCATCTCCGCGCTTTTCCAACCATTTACGCGCTTCTCGAGCAGGGTCTGCTGTTAACGACAAGCGATGCGGAACCAATGATTCTCCAATCGATTCAAGATCTCGATCAAAGGCTGCTCGATTCGCTTTGAGTAATGCGTGAGCGATTTCGATGAGTTTGGCTGGGTCTTCTGGTGGGCGCACCGGGAAATCAGGATCTGAAAGTGGGGGTTCTGGTAAAGGCCAATCCTCACAGCCGCGTTGCATAGCGGTTTCAAGCGCTGCTTGGGTTTGTTCGAACAAACGCTGTGAAAGGGCGTTTTGTTCGCGCCAATCGCTCATCGGCGACCACACCATCAGATGTCGAGTTCGATGTTGAGGTTCTGAATGAGTTCCTTGTATCGGTTTCGAATGGTCACTTCGGTTACACCTGCGACCTCAGCAACTTCGCGCTGGGTTCGACGCTTGCCACATAGCACACTTGCGATGTAGATAATCGATGCTGCAATTCCCGTAGGTCCTCGACCGCTGGTCAATTCCTTTTCCTGTGCGGCCTTGATCAATTCGTGTGCCTTGGCTTCGACCTCCGCATCCAGTCCGAGACCTGAACAGAACCGAGAGATGTAATCCTCGGGGCCAGTTGGCATGATTTTCATCTTCAATTCGCGGACCATGAATCGGTATGTGCGGCCGATTTCTTTGCGGCCGGTTCGGCTGGCTTGTCCAATTTCGTCGAGTGTTCTTGGAACACCGCACTGGCGGCAAGCAGCATACAGACTAGCTGCTGCAACACCTTCGATTGAACGGCCACGAATCAGACGCTTTTCGACGGCCTTCTTGTAATTGACAGCTGCAGATTCGCGAACTGACTTCGGTAGTTCCAAGCGGCTTGCCATTCGATCTAGTTCAGCAAGTGCCATGGCGAGGTTGCGCTCTGTAGCGTTGCTCACACGGCTGCGCTTCTGCCACTTTCGCATGCGGTAGAATTGGCTTCGGTAACGACTGTTAATCGTCTTGCCAGAGTAGTCCTTGTTCTGCCAGTCGATATCGGTACTGAGACCTTTGTCGTGTAGCATCACAGTCATGGGTGCGCCCGTACGCGCGCGCTGGTCACCTTGTTCTGGACTGAACACACGCCATTCTGCGCCTTGATCGATAACGTTGTCTTCGAGGACAAGGCCACAATCTTGACAGACGATTTCTCCGCGCGTCTCGTCGCGGTCTAGTTTTCTTGAATTGCATTCTGGACATTTGACAATGTCTTCTACCTGTTCATCAGCCATAATTTCACACCCTTCTCCTTACGCATTAAATTAAGAGGAAGTGATATAATCCCCAAAGGGGATGGTATTTAAATTTGATGTATTCGTAAATCGTTGATTTATTACTATGTTTTCATTGCTATTTATCCCCAAATACACACCCCCTCCTCCACCTACGGTGGAGGGGGTGTGTTAGCCCGCATCAGTATCCGGCTGTTTCCGAACCGTCATATAGGCGCGGCCATTAGAGAAAACTGGGTGAGTTTGTGTCCATGCCTTGGCCTCCGGAATCGATTGCACTCAATCCAGGGAAACGAGTTCTCTTTTTGACCAAGGATTTGAATCTCATCAAAGAGCAATTGTACAACGGTTTGGATTTGAGGATGGAGGACTTGTCTGTCGACGATCTTCTCGATGATATCAACACCGATGTCATGACGCCGGCTTGGGTTTGCTTTGACCATGAGCCTAGTGTGATCGCTGAAAATGCATATGCGGGTTTACTCCATGAAGGTCAGCGTGTTTTCGAATCGGGTGCGCTGAAAAATGGAGGGTTTGAGGTCATTGTCAGTGGCCATAGAAAGGGCACAGGTAGCAGTAGAGAAACCGCACCTCAGTGTGAAAGATGGTCTGGGATTCGGATTGTCATCGCAGCTTCATTCGCTCCGATTCATGAGAGGAACAATATCAACCTCGGACAGGTTATGGGAGATCATGCAATGTTGGAAAGATTGCAAAATGGTGAATCTATTCCATTGTCAGAATTCACCGAACAATACGATCCTGTTACTCGTTTGATTCTTGAGAATGGTGGAATCCTTCCCTTTGCCAAGAAATTGAAAGCGGGAGAAATCGATCTGCCTCCTGTCTCTACCGAACAACGTGGAATGACGATGGCTGAGAAGATTGTTGCAAACAAACTGATTGGCCGAAATGGTGAGGCTTGCTATGTCTCTCCAGGTGATGCGGTGCTAGCCGCTGTTGATGGTGGTTACAGCCATGAGTTCACCACCGCCCAAGTCCACAATTTCCTTGCGGAGGAGTATGGTTCCGACTATGTAATCCCTAATCCTCCAAAGTTCGCTGTCTTTGAGGATCACTTGCTCTATGCGACCGGTGTTCCGAGATTCGGGCCGTTCGCCGACAAGATTCAGACGCTGAGAGATTTGCAGGTAGCATTCCAACAGCACACCGGCGTTCGCGATTACTCAGCAAAAGATGGTGTAAGCCCAGGGATTTGTCATCAAGTGGCAAGAGAGGAATTCATCGACGTCGGCGATTTCATCCAAGCGACCGATAGTCACACCTGCATGGGCGGGGCATCAAACGCATTGACTTACGGTGTCGGT
>CALCEF010000285.1 GCA_937901365.1 uncultured euryarchaeote
CTTCGACTTGATCGGCCCAATCGATCGCTTCTACAACTTGATACATATCATGGCCATCAATTTCCATTACCGCCCAACCAAAGGATGCGAATTTTTCAGAGACATCAAACATTCTCATTTGTGATTCACAAAAATCGTCATTTTGAATGCCATTCCGGTCTACAATCACTGTCAAGTTATCAATTTCATGATGGACAGCAGCCATTACTCCCTCCCATATTTGCCCCTCTTGCAATTCACCATCACCTAGCATTACCCAAGATGTTCGATTACTTCCATCGAGTTTTGCTGCAATTGAACATCCAATACCGAATGACAAACCCATGCCGAGACTGCCGGCGCTAAAGTCAACTCCTGGGCACCATTTCATGTCGACATGCCCTTGACAACTACCGCCTAATTTCCTAAAAGTCCAGAGTTCATCTTCCTCCAGAAATCCTCTTTCATGAAGAATTGAATATACGCCCGGACTCGCATGTCCCTTACTCATAATGAATCGATCACGGTCTTGCCAAGATGGATTATCTGTATCCACACGCAATCTATGACCATATAATCCGGTCAACATGTCGATTGCACTGAGACTACCCCCTGGGTGTCCCGCACCAATTCCGTATACCATACGCACAATATTGCGTCTACAGCGCTTGGCCATCGCTTCCAAGTCACTGATGCCTAATCCCATACCTCGACCTGTCATGTCATCCCTAATTCTGTCCTCACTTGGAGGGTCTTTGAGCGTTACCGCAGCGTATTGCGATTCTTATCATCGAATTGAGGGGGGTTTTAGTGCATTGATAAATCTACGAATACCATCGATTGCAATTGCGATCCAATCGATCAAAATGTTACCCCTTCCGTTCTTTGATTTAGGCATACCACGAGTAGCCAAATACGTGAATACAAGGAAGAACCAGGTAAAGAAGAGTAGTGAAAGCCATGTGGGTAGCGTACCGATAAATCGCTCATCACACATCGAATGCCCCGTCCCTGCATCGGCGTATGATTCACTGCAAAACCATTCAGCAGGCGGCCGTATCGGCTTGATCAGATTCGCCATAACAATGAACATCGCTACAACAACACCCATCAGAGCCTCGCCTGCGATCATCCCTGCCGAAAGCAACAGACCTCTCTTCGATACCTCGGTCCCCGCAGTCACAGCCTCTTCAGTCGGTTCTCCAGATAGTGAACCATCTATTCGCAGGTGTACGGTTCTCAATACGAAATGGCTGAGTAAACCACCGGTAAAGATGGTGGCAGATAGATAGAATGGGAGATACATACCGATCGCTACAGACATTACAGGTAGTCCTTTCCAAATGATGACCACAGCAATCAGTACTCCCAATGCAAGCATTGGGTAATTGACTGTTCCACCAAAGATACCTTC
This sequence comes from uncultured euryarchaeote, assembly GCA_937901365.1. GTDB lineage: Archaea > Thermoplasmatota > Poseidoniia > Poseidoniales > Thalassarchaeaceae > MGIIb-P. The sequence goes on from CALCEF010000285.1 coordinate 1,394, forward strand.
AATCAGTGTGCCAATAATTTCTGCCTGTGGGGCATCTAATGCAGAACTGCAATTTGGAGTTCCATCCGCGTAGTATTTGATTGGATTTTCCAAACAATATGTTTTCGTTAGTCGATAGGCATCATTCAGCACGACGAGGGTCAGTGGTGCCATTACTGCGCCTGTGATGACACCAACGACTTCAGCAATCTGTTGCTTCCATGGTGTCGCTCCAACCAAATGTCCAGTCTTCAAATCCTGCATTACGTCACCGGCAATTGCTGCATTCACCGCGACTACACTTGCAATGATCAGTGTCGCATACATGAGTTCATTTTGCTCCATCCCCAGGATCATGTCTCCGACAATCCAAACGAGTAATGCAGTTCCCATCAATGTGGCAATCGTCATTCCAGATACCGGTGAATTGCTCGAACCTACTACTCCAGCAATATATCCTGCAACCGCCGAGAAGAAGAATGCAGTCATTGCTAAGAACAGTGAACCAACTGCACCAAGAATCGCCGATTCTGTTAGAGATGCACCTTTCACATTGAGTCTCCAAGTATAGAAGAAAAATGTGAGGATGACGATCCCAATCAATACAGGCATCATTTTCTTCATTGGCAGGTCCTGTTCTGTTCGCAACAGTCCTCCTTCATCGCCACTCAAATCCGCCCCGAAAACCCGTTTTACTCCAGTCATGATTGTTTTTCTCATAGACCAAAGTGTCCACAATCCTCCAACAACCATACATCCAACACCAACGAATCTAACGTGTGAGATCCACAGTGAATGTGCACTGTGTGCAACATCCAATCCACCACTTGGCCATCCGTGAACCAACCCATAAACTGGTGTAATCAAAACAACACCAATGACAGCACCTGTGAAAATGTATGAGGCAATTCTCAATCCTACAATATATCCTACAGAAAGTAAGGCTAACGAAAGGTCCGATGCACCATAAAGTCGGGCACCTAAAATATCGAAGCCAGCCATAATTTTCCCCTCAGCTATTTCGAATCCTTTAACGAACCATCCATAAATCGCGCCCAAACCGAGTGCGTAGAGGATCACAATCAATGAAGAGCCGCCCTTTTCTCCTGCGACAAGAACTTCTTCGCAGGCAATTCCCTCTG
>CALCEF010000286.1 GCA_937901365.1 uncultured euryarchaeote
AGAGCTTCGCCAACTTCGTGTTCATTGCTATACGCACGCGCGGTGTCAATGTGGGTATATCCTGCCTCAAGTGCTGCTAAGCATGCCGATTTACACTCACCGGGCTCTGACATCAAAAACACACCTAACCCAAATGATGGGATTTCATGTGAATATTCGACTCCATTCTCGGTCTGGTGGCCAATGCGCATGTACACATGCGAAAGGTGACGATTGATGAAACCTACAGCAGCGTCATGAAGAAGTATTTCGTCACCCATGTAATCATCATCGTCGTCATAGAGATCGCCAATACCACCTTTCCAATCTGACGCATGCGCTCACTTCTGGCCTCATACGCAGCCGCCTCTTCCTCGGTCAAAGGCTCGATTTCCCATGGCTCCATGTCAGTGCGAAGGGGCAACAGGCTTCAAGTCCGTCGGACCTTCGCAGACCCGATGGAGGTTGCACGTGCAGAGCCTCGCCCCCCTCGCCCCTCTGCATCTGTGATGCTCCGTCGCGGTGAAGAGATTCTTGTTTGCCACCGTGTTTCGAGTGTTCCAGCCTTCCCCGATTACTGGGCATTCCCTGGTGGGGGCGTCAGTCGAGTCGATCAAGCAGTTCTCTCCTCGCATCCTGAATGGTTCCCTCAGCGAGATGAGGATGAACGCGCAGCACTAGTAGCTCTTTTTCGAGAAATGGTTGAGGAGGTCGGGATTGCACCAGGTCCCGATGGCTTGGAAACCGTAGATGCCGAACTGCGTGACCAAATTTTGTCGGACAAGAGTGCATGGGGCCTTGCTGTCGATGCTGGTAAAATCAGTGTGAATGATGAGGGTTTCACAGTCATCAGTGAACGGACCACTCCACCGCTTGCACCACTGCGTTTTCGAAATCATTTCTTTACGATGGAATGTGATATTGATCCCATCCTAATCTCAGGTAATCAGGCTGAATTCGACGAATTTCGTTGGGCAACACCTCAGCAATTACTTGATGAATGGCATGCGAACCAAATCCGACTTCCACCACCACTCATTATGATCTTGCGCGAACTATCCGATGGCCCACTTGAGCAATCGATTGAACAAATGGCGGAGTCTCCTCCCAAACAAAACAGCAGGATTGAATTCGCACCCGGTGTGGAATGTTTGCCTTTACCAACAGCGACCCTACCTCCTGCAACACACACCAATTGCTACATCCTTGGTGTCCCTGGCGGTGAGCGTATCCTCATAGATCCTGCAGCAAAGTGTGTCGATGGATTGACTCAGTTACAAGAAAAGGTGAACCAAATATTGGCCGATGGTTCGACCATCAAAGCAACAATTTTCACTCACCGGCATGCAGACCACATTGGCGATTTATCAGCGATTTCACAAATTTATCAAGCCCCGATTTGGGCGAGTTCTCAGACACTGGAAGTAATCCCCTCTTGTGATTCCGACCACGTCATCGGCGAAGGCTCCTCATTCGTTCTTCATGGTCCAAGTGGTGAAGTTCGCTGGGATATTATCGAGACCCCAGGGCATTGCCCCGGACAAGTCTGTCTGGTTTCTGAGGCAGGCATCATTTCAGCAGACAATGTTGTCCAAGTTGGCACCATTTTGGTACCGAGTGGGGAAGGTGACATGGCGGCTTACATCGAAGGCTTGTACCGACTTCGAGAGTTGGATGCAAATCTATTGTTCCCAGGCCACGGCCCAGTTGTCACCAATCCCAACAAACTGCTGACTCACTACATCAAACACAGAGAAAATCGACATGAAGCCGTGTTCAACGCATGGCAGAAAGGACTCAGGGAAATTGAGGAGTTGAGCCATGCGGCCTATGCCGACACTCCCGATGCACACCCGATGCTGAAAGTGGATCAAACCATGAGTCACCTCGACGCTTTGCGAAAAGAAGGCAGAATATAGGGTGAAGATTCAAGCACGCAGTTGGCGTGGCATTGAATGGAGAGCCACCAAGATGAATTCCACCGAAGTGGCCGCATTGCTCGATAATCCGGATTGTGATATCGAGGCACGACATGTTACGGCATCAGATGGCTACCAATTGCGCGTCTATTCATTCACACCGAAGCAGGCGAGTGATTTACCCCCTGTGGTTTTCATTCCAGGTTGGACCAGCGTTATGGATGGATGGGCCCCACTTCTCTCTGCTTGGGTTGGAAAGCGTACAATACACTACATTGAAACGCGAGAAAAGAGATCTGCAATCGTTCCGAAGAAGTTACGTAAACACGATTTCGAAATGCTTCGTCATGCCGAAGATTTGAGCAAGGTTGTCCGTGAACTAAATCTTGATTCTAACGTGCTATGGTTTGGTTCTTCGCTCGGTGCAACTGTGATTCTTCATGGAATGATGGAGGGGATCCTCAAAGGCAATTCAGCCTTCTTGATTGCACCCAATTCCCAATTTAGATTCCCCATATGGATGGTGCCTCTCACAGCCGCACCTTGGTGGTGTTATTCCCCTTTGATTCGCATCGGCCTTCCTTATCTGAAATGGAGGCTGAAAGAGCCAAAGCAGTACATTCGATACAAGCGAACATTGACTCAGGCACATCTACTTCGTTTGAAGCGAAGTTTGCAAGCCAATCGTCGCTACGATTTGCCCACTGATTTCAATCGAGTTAGTGCGAAGGTCGCCATATGTGTGGCTGCTTCCGACACACTGCATACAGGTTCTGATTCACATGGAATTGCTGATGCTTTGCCCCATGGTACGCTGGTTGAAGTCCCTAGCAATCAATACGCACACGAAGCAGATGTGATTGCAGATATCGATGCATGGGAAGCCGCCTAAGGGCCAGTGATGCTAATAATCGCATCCTCTTCGGCTCGCCATGGACCCCACGCTAATGCTTCTGACCGTTGCCGGAGTCATGGTTCTCCTCGGATTGTTCTTTTGGATTTATGGCACTTACAACCGCATGGTAGATCTCGAGGAAGAGGTCAAAAATCAGTGGCAGAATCTTGAGGCTCAAATCGCAGTTAAATCTCAAAAAATAGCCCTTGTCGAGGATACCGACTTGGTCCAAGTAGGATTGGAAAGTAATGTCTATGAAATGATTGTCGAAGCTCGGAAACTTTTCGCAGATTCGAGTAAATCAGGTGACCGAAGTGGAATGGCAAAAGCTTCTGGAATGATGGATTCAATCATGCCCAAGGCCCTCGCGTTTGCCGAAGATAATCCACAATTGACATCATACCATGTTCTGGTTGAAGGTTTGCAACAAGGCATTTATGCGATTTCAAAAATGGCCAGCGAAGTTGAGGAATTCAATCAATCTGCAAAAAATTACAACACATACATTCGGATGTTCCCTGCGGTTCTTGTCGCCAAAATGATGGGTTTCAACCCAGCAGATTACTTTGACGAACTTAACGAAGAGGAAGTCAGCAGCATGTTCCGACGAGAAGCAGAACTGGGGTCCTTTGTTGAATCCGCCAAATCCGAAGCGGATATCAAAGCAGAAGAATTCCAAGATGAAGTCAAGGCGATTGAGGCGGAGGTCGAATTACTCGAAGCCAAGGCTCGTTTGAAGGAATTGAAGGAGTCGCTGGAAGAATAGGTGGTTAGCCACCAATTGCTGCCATCAAAAATCCTGCTGCGATCAGCAAGAAAATTGCGCCAAAACGACTCACTGCAGAAGTTTTCGGCTTCAGGACCGAGAATTCAGTACCCTTGCGCAACTTGGCCGTACGTCGCACCGCATCCTCTCCAACCGCTACGAGGGTATGGTGGACCCGCGACGCATTGTTGGCAACATGCCCTTTCGGAATCTCATCAAAGGGCCGAGAACGTATTCGGGCCATCAAATACACAGGGTCTCCCAATTGAAGTGCCCAAAGACTCCATTTGTGTTTTCGTATGTCTCCACTAGTGTATAACCCAGCTCCACCAGTCTCACCGGGTGTTTCTCTTGTCCAAATTGCTTCACCAAAACTTGAATTTCCAAAGGAATGAATGTCGACGAGAATTCCACCAGTGCCGTCGTGGAGCATGAAATCTCGACTACCATTGTCCCCCCTGATTCTGCGCCAATTGCAAACAGTTCTCGTTTTCCACGTCTTTGATTCCGAATCATAATACCGTTCTTCTTCGCATTCATAGACACGATAGGACCAGGCCCACGCGACTAGATTGTCAAAGGTCCAATCAGGGTCTCTATATCCATCGACATGGACGATATCAAGGGGCAAGAACGTTGCAGGGCGAACTTGTCCGACCAATTCACCATGCCCCTCATCGACATATTTGATGATTGAAGTGACCGTATCCCATGCCTCGACAACACCTCGGCTATACCACTGCGAAATGATGGCCCAAATCGTTCCAAATACGATCAAGCCGATTGCATACGGGGAAAATGCTTCCCGATCTTCACTTGGAAATCCAAGAAACATTCCAACGATGAACAGCACTGAAAAAGTATGCCAAAACAATGTTGCTGTAATCATGGGTGGTGAAGAGTTGTAGATCGCACGAAATCGCGAATTCCGAGGGTGTTCGGTGAAAACCTTGGTTTGAGCATTAACGCCTTCATCGCGGGAAATTAACTTCTGAATTTGTTTGTCTGCCTCAATTTCACTATCGAATCGTCCCGTTCCGCCTCCGCCACACTCAGGACATTCCTTCCCTCCGACAACTTTCATTCCTTGACATTCTTCACATTGCAATTCTTGCCCGCCATAGTAGATGCCCCACTGGTCACCAATTTTCTCACAACTAATTTCTGGACCATCCATCTCGAATCGGGCGAGTGGATCGGGCAACCATTCCTTGAATTTCTCATTCCATCTGGGTCGGTCGAGATGCCACTGCGAAGGGTGCATGGGTGGAAGTGGATCCAAAGTCCATCGATCAGAAGCCCCAGGGACCATCTCTTTCATCGCGACACCAAATGGATTTGGACTTGCCACCCCCAATATTGCACAACCGATGGCTGCCAGACAAAGACCATCGACATTCATGGCTGCGAGACTTGAGATCAGTCCGTATCCCAAACTGACCGCACCCAATCCCCAAAAGCCCCATCTTGGTAACGATTGGGGCCAAGACCAGGCGAAGATATTGGGTACCAGTGGTGGCTCGTCCGTGAAGGGGTCCTCACCACTCATGTTGTGGCGAAATCAAGTCAATCCTTGAACGTCACCTACGGTGACAGTTCAAACTCGTCATCATCGCTGGAGAACGGGTCATCCCATTCCCCTGAAACTTCATCGGTTCTGAAGTGCTCGTATAATCGCTCAATTGTGCCATACGGCCATTCCCCTCGCTGTGCATCATAGCGACGAATGAGATCGGGGCCATTTCCCCCATGGAACCAGATTGGCACATCCAATCTCCTGAACAATCCTTCAGTGAATCCTCCGAATGCATGTAGGTGGCGTATTCCACTCAAATCAGCAATCCAGTCGAAGTCCTGTCCCCCATCCTCGCCCTGCTGCTGTGGTTCACAAGCTTCCACAATGAGATCGATTACTCGATTGAAAGAAGCATCAACACCCCCTTCATCGATTTCTTGCTCTAAATCGGGTAGAATCCCAATGGGGTCAATTTCCCCTTTCAAATGCTGTAGCCAAACCAAGTGGGACAATGCCCGGAATGCCCGCTCATCCATTGCCACCTGTTCCCACAATGCCCACGGGCCCCTTGAGCCATCCAATGGTTGAGGTAGAATCCCATAGCGCAGGAAGGCCTCCCGCAACCCTCCCAATCGGGTGGGGTCACGGGCAACATGCGCATTTGCGAGAGCCTCTTCAATCGCAAACCACCATTGCGGAGTATTCCTTGAAAGGTGCAATTTTTCACATGATTCTCGGTAATTCCCCCTTAGATCCGGCATTGGTTGTCCCGATGCATGCAAACGCATCATGTGGAGGCTGATTTGTGCATCAACACAATGGTGGAAAAAGCAATGATCGAATCCGAAAATGAAGGCGAGGTCAAGAGATAATGTTGGGGCATTGGCCACCCCGTCCCTCTCCATTGCAGTGGCGATTCCCGCAGCCCATTCAACCAATGCATCCGCATTGACATGAATGCCCCAATCAGGATCAATCTCCGGAGAATCCGTACCAGTTCGCAATAAATCGCGGTACCAGAACATGCTGAGTGCTTCATCGATTTCACCACCGACATCGCTGCCCGGCGATGGACTACGCTCAGGCCGGCTCAATCCGGCAAGACCGCCGGGCGAATCTGTTTGCCGCACGAAGTTGCGCTGTACTCCGTACGTCATAAGCGATTGGCTCAAGAAGAGGCATAGTTCGGCTTGGCATGAGGGCGTAGTATGCGTGACCAGATGTCATCATTCGATATCGCACGAATGGCCCTTGACATCAATGCCCTCGCGGGCGCACGATGTAGGAAGATGTACCAGCCTCATTACGAACAAGTCGTACTGCGCCTAAATCCAAAAGGGGTTTCAAAACGCGATTTGGTAATTGTCAGAGGTCAACGCGTTTACTTCAGCCAGCGAGATCGCCCAATGCCTACCCAACCTCCACAATTTGCAATGCTACTCCGAAAACACCTGTCGAATGCACGATTGACCGGAGCCTCACAATTGGGTTTTGATCGTATCCTCGTATTGGAATTTGACACCAAAGATGGCCGTCGAGATTTGGTCATCGAAATGTTCCGCAATGGCAATGTCATCTTACTCGATGATCAGGGTGTTATCATCC
>CALCEF010000287.1 GCA_937901365.1 uncultured euryarchaeote
AATCTGGGAATTGCTCAAGCTCAGGTTCTGCGTTCTTGCATTGAGCCAACCAACAATCAACACCCATTGACGGTACAAATTCAGGACCATTGGACATTGCCATTGGATGGAGATGCTTTGCGAACGAACATCTCGATTGAAGGGTTTGAGCAGAAACCAAATTTCGAACGTGAACTGACTCGTAAACTGTTCACCTACAATTGTGTCAACGCGATGGTGTGCTATGTTGGACATCTCGCCGGTTACGAATGGCTGGCTGATGCCGCAAATGACCCAACCATTGCAGAACTTGCTCTGCAGGCTGGTAGGGAATCCTCAGCAGCATTGGTTGCTGCCTATGGTTTTGATGAAGAGGAACAACATGGTTGGTGTAACCGAGCATTGGAAAAATACCAAGACAAAACCATCCGAGACCCCATTGAACGCAATGCGAGAGATCCAAAGAGAAAATTGGGTCGATTTGAGCGCTTATTGGGTCCAATTCACCTCTGTATGGAGCATGATTTACCTCATCAAACACTGCTGATTGGGGTCGCTGCTGCACTTCGCTACCCAGGAGCAATTATGGAGGGAACTCTCCCTATGGGAGAGGCTGATGCGAGATTGGAATCTCTCCTTGCTTCTGAATCAATTTGATAGGTGGTCGCAGACCTTGCGGTGGCATGGCTCCTCCGGACACCTCCGATGAAGAAGACGAGGATGTGGATGAAACACCTAGGGGGCCGCCCTCCCGTGGACCGCCTTCACGCGGGCCACCATCTCGTGGTCCGCCGGGCCGCAGCCCCCCGAAAGGGCCACCATCTGGGCCTCCAAGTGGACCTCCTTCTGGACCCCCGAGTGGACCACCCAAGGGGCCACCGTCTGGGCCTCCAAAGAGAGCACCTCCGTCGGATGCATTCCAGGACCCCGCTCCAGAACCGGAACCCGAACCAGAACCGGAACCCGAGCCTGAACCTGTAGAAGATGAAACTCCAAAGAAACGTGGTCCACCCAGCCGAGGGCCCCCCGGCCGCAGAGGCCCTCCTTCGCGTGGACCACCTGGTCATCGCGGGCCACCTGTTAGCGAGCCACCTGCTGAAACTTCTGAGGCATCGACATTTGATGCCGCACTTGCACGAATGACTGGGCAGGAAGCAGAAGTCATTGTCGATGCTGAGGAATTGGCCGCTGAACAGGCCGCTGAAGAAGCAGAGGAAATTGCTGTTGTGGTTGAAGAGAACGACAAATGGGAAGAGCCTGAAGATGACGATGAGGAACCGCTCCCAGATATTGAACCGCTACCCCAAGAAGCGGCTGAAGGTAGTCGATATCCCAAACTCAAGAAAGCCAATACTGGTCGTCTAAAGGACGCACCGCTCACAGGCCATATTGTTCCACACACCCATTGGGATCGAGCATGGTATTTACCGTTCCAAAAGTATCGATATCGTCTCGTCGAATTGGTCGATGATTTGTTGGATTTGATGGAAAACAATCCAAAGGCCTACCCCTCATTCGAATTAGATGGGCAGACAGTCGTATTGGAAGACTATCTAGAAGTCAAACCAGAAAATGCCGGTCGAATTGAAAAATTGGTCAAGAAAGGTCGATTGAATATCGGACCTTGGTATGTACTACCTGATGAGTTCATCGTGGGCGGAGAAGCCTTGGTTCGAAATCTCATGATGGGACACCGAACCGCCCAACGCTGGGGTGGGCGTTCAGAAGTTGGATATGTTCCGGACCCATTTGGTCACGTCGCTCAGTTGCCAGCGATTTTGAAAGGAGCAGGACTCGATTCGTTCATCTTCACCCGCGGTGCAGGACCGTGGATTCAAGAAGCCGGTGGAGTATTCAATTGGTATGCTAGCGATGGGAAATCAAAGGTCCTCGCTGTTCAGCAGGTACCGGATTACCCCAATTTGATGGCATGGGGTTTTGAGGAACGCCCACTTGATCGGAAAGATGGACTCGATGTTAATGTCGATACGGCGATGGAACGCATGCAACGCTTGCTAGACAAGCATGAGTCATTGGGATGGAAGCCAGACGTGTTGCTATTTGGCCAAGGTAGTGACCACACCCACCCGCAGCCCACACTGCCCATGTTGATTGGCAAGGCAAGCCAGAAATTCAACGGGAAAATCAAATTCGAGCACTCATCATTCCCAGCATACATCGAGGCACTCAAAGGTTGGTTGGGCAAGAAGAAAGTGTTCCGCTACCAAGGTGAACTACACTCTGGTTGGGATCGCAACATCCTATCAGGGGTGTTCAGTGCGAGGCTCTACCTGAAGCGCGCAAACGATCAGACCATGCGGGTGCTAAGAGATCGAGTAGAGCAACTGAGTGCAATTTCTTCTGCGCACGGTGGAAGATTCAGAGGTGAACGACTCGATTTGGCATGGCGGGAGATTCTGCGAAATCACCCACACGATGACATCTGCGGATGTAGTGTAGATGAAACTCATGAAGATATGGAAGTTCGATTTACACATGCACAGCAAATTAGTGCAATGTTGGAAGAAGACCTGAGAATGGAATTGCGAGAGCAAATGGATCTCAGTCATGAAGACCGGGATGCCGTTCCAGTATTGCTACACAACCCGCTGACGAAGGCGTGGTCCGGTTCACTGATGATTGACTTGGCGGTTCCAAAATTCCGCTGTTGGCTTGACCATGGATTGCCTGTTAAGATTGAGATGGCGACACCTGCCGGCGATTGTTTAATCGACACATCAGGATTACAAATCACTCCTAAATCATGGGATTTACATGTCCATTATGATCGTGTGGCCAATGTCGAATTGCCTCGTATCATTGGGCGAATTCATGTCCATCGTCTCCCCCCTGGACTTTCTGTGGCGCACATCTTGCCAGGAAGGGGGTCCACAAGTTTACCAGCAGAGCCGGTGAACCTTGGTGGAGAGTTTGGCCGAACCGATTGGATGGACAATGGCTTGGTTCGAGTATTGTTCCGTGCTGATGGTCGCTTCGATATCATGGATCATGCGACTGGAAGGCACATTGTAGGTGCTGGCAGACTGGAAGATTCTGAGGATGCAGGAGATTCCTATGATTGGTCAGCGGGTGGGCATCCTGTTCCACAGGCTGCTGGTCGTGGGGAGAAAATGGCTGAGCGTGTACTGGCCACAGACGAGCGATTTGCCGATACCGACGATGGCAACCGACAGGTCTACCTCACGATTGAGCAACAAGATGACTGGACTGCGACTGTTCGCCTTCACATCGCTTGGGCCCTTCCACTTCGATTTGATGATGCAACCCAAAAGCGGAGTGAAGAAATGGAGTGGAACACCATCGATCATTACATCACATTGCGAAGTGGTCATGCAATGGTTGAAGTTGAAACATGGGTCAACAACGCATGTGAAGACCACCGTTTGAGATTGCATGTGCCTACGGGAGTTGATGCAAAGAAGGTGCATGCAGGTGCAGCCTTCGATGTTGTTGAGAGACCCGCAAACTGGCCACACCTTCCAGATTGGGAGCAACCCCATGTCCCAACCCATCACTTCAGTGACATGCTGATGGTTGAAGAGAAGGGGGGCGGTGTGGCATTGTTCTGCCCCGGCTCAAATGAATATGAAGCGATGACAGGTGAGGGAGGTACGACTCTCGCTGTGACACTTTTACGGGCAACAGGCCACCTCAGTCGAGATGGCTTTGCTAGCCGTAGAAATCGAGCTGGACCCGTTTTTGAGGCACCTGGTGCTCAATGCAAAGGCTCGCACTGCACCCGTTGGGCGGTCATGGCCTACGAGGATTCGTGGGCAGAAGCAAACATTCACCAAGTCGCGGAAACATATGCATGCCAAGCAAGTATCATCTCCGCACTGCCAAAGCCTCAACTCGACGGCGAATTTGATGAGGTTTGCACAGAAGGATCACGAGGCCAAAGATTGCAACCCATTCGACTTGTGGGGACGGGGCCAACACCAATTATCGCTTGTCTAAAACCCGCTGCTGATGGAAATGGAAATGTGGTCCGCCTCTACAACCCAACGGATGAGGTATGGGAAGGAAGAATTGAGACAGACCTACCTCTATTCAATGTCCGCGGTTGTGATTTGCTTGAGAATGAAACGACAAAACCGCGAATTTCTAAGTCCGGTTGGCCCGCAAAACTGAATGCCAAAACAATTGGAACATGGCGCTTCAACTGAGGCAGGGATATGCCTGAGGATGCGGATATCCATCGATGCTTTGCCACTGAATATGTGACAGCAAGGCAGAGATTGCTTGACCGCGCAGAAAAAATGGAACTTGAAATCGAAACGATGGCAATTTCAAAAAAAGGCCCGCACGAAGAAACGTTGTCTACGGATTTTCTGTGGATTGGTCCTGAAGATGCGACGAAGTTGATTCTGCATACATCAGGTGTTCACGGTGTTGAAGGGTTTCCCGGTTCGGCCGCTGCCATGTGGATCTTGGAAGGGATTCAATCCAAGGAATTGGTGTTACCAGATGATTGTGCAATCGCTTTTGCTCATGCAATCAACCCGTGGGGGATGGCATGGCTTCGAAGAGTCAATGAAGACAATGCGGACTTGAACAGAAATTTCTTGCCACCGGGGGAAGCCTATGATGGAGAGCCGGAAAATTATGCCCGTCTGGATCATCTGTTGAATCCAACAAGTATGAAATCGGGCAGGGAATACTACACTATTCGTGCCGCATGGCATTCTTTCAAATTGGGCTTTGCCAATGCAAAACAAGCGGTTCAAGAAGGCCAGTATACGCGACCTACATCACTACAATACGGCGGTTCAGGATTGGCAGAATCAAGTCAGAATTTTATCGATTGGTGTGAACGAAGATTAACCGATGTCAAACAAATCGTTTGGATTGATTTCCATACAGGCCTCGGACCCTTTGGAGTGGATTCTCTACTGGTTGCTGAAGATGTTGATGAAGCGGTTTTGAAAATGCGATACGGTAATCGAATTCAGCCTTTGGATCCAGAAAAAGGAGTGGCATACAAAATCCGAGGAGGCATTCAGGCTGGAATCAAATCAAGATTCCCAGAAAAAGATTGGACGAACATCACACAAGAGTTTGGTACCATCAAACCGATTCCATTGCTAAAATTAGCTCGTGCTGAAAACCGACTTACGCAATGGAGTGGCAAACCACCATTGCGACTTCTACAAAGTAAAGAGCGAAGAGATATGTTAGATGCATTCAATCCTCGCTCTCTAAAATGGCGAAGAATGATACTGCAGCGTTCAAGGGCAATCATCGAGGATGCTATTGCCCATCTGTCGGAGGAATCAAGGGAGTGAAGCCCTTCGGTGATTCAGATGAAACGAGTAGATGCCCGCGCACCGGTGCGAATCGACCTTGCTGGTGGATGGACAGACGTGCCCCCCTATACACACGAAGTGGGTGGAGAAGTCGTCAATGTAGCAATCAATATCCATGCCCATGCATCATTGGAAATTGATGATGACGGGCGTCTTTCGGTAAACTATCGCTGCGATGCTCCTGTCGGTTCGGGCTTAGGCACTACAGGGGCAATCAATGTCGCACTGATGGCGGCGATTAACGGAGCGGATAATGCTGAAGAGGCAGCCTACCAATTTGAGGCGCTGCTCGGAAATACAGGAGGGCGTCAAGACCAATGGGCTGCAAAACATGGAGGATTCAATCATCTGATGTTCATCGGGGATTCGGTCGAAGAAATGCCATTTGACCCCCCCCGAAGTGCGAGATTTTGGTTACAAAAGCACTTGATTGTCGCGAATACTGGAATCCCACATGTAAGTGGTGATTTGCACGATGCGATTTGGGAAAAATACGCTGCTAAAGACGAATCTGTCATCGAGGGATTGATGACGATTCGGTTGGCTGCTCGAAAGATGGCGCAGGCTCTGGACCAAGATCGGCGAGATTTGGTGATCGAAGCATTGCAAGATGTGTGCAAAGGGGTCGACTCACTTGACCTGTCGTTGCACGACCCTTTTCGAGAAGTTGTAAACCCCCTCCTCGAAAGTAAGGATGTTGCAGCATGGAAAGCATTGGGAGCAGGTGGCGGTGGATGTGTAGCCCTACTTTCTGGACCACAACGACAGGAGACTGTAATTGCTGCTTGTGAGGCCGCTGGTTGGGAAATCCTCGATTGGGATTATGATGACGCAGGCTTGGAAATCAATGCCAGTTGAGGCCCTCAATTGTTGTCGATAGTGTCGAAATAGCCGGTTGCAGAGCCTCTACGATTGTCGTGGACCATTCGACCACATCTTCACTGGATTCGGAACGGCCATGAAGCAATGGCCAGCGGCCCATTGAAGGTGGCCACAACTCAACATCGCCGGGTAATTCTAGCGGAAATGGACGTGCTTCAGCCGCCCACATCATTTCCCCGGCAAGATGAGAAAGCGCTCCTCTTGAGGCATTGCAAAGAGCCACCGTTCGAAGCCCATCAAGGCGGTTGGGTTCAGCCTCGTCTGGTCGATCAAGTTCACCAGGAGGGGCGCGCTCAAACAGAAGAAAACCTCGCTCGGAAACCGATTCAGTCCATCCTAATCCCACGAAAATTGTGAACAGGCTGCACCAAGAATTGGGTGCTCGCACGTACCATCCCATTCGGTCTGCTTTGTTGTCGATTTCAAGGTGCCAAGTCCACTCTGGTAGTAATGGAGAGATTGTCTCTCTAATTTCAGTGAGTAATTCTCGTT
>CALCEF010000288.1 GCA_937901365.1 uncultured euryarchaeote
CACGTTTTTGGAATTGAAAGAGTCGAAAACGAACAGAATTGAGGCCTTTTGTGTATTACAAGCCGCAGGCACGATTTTTCGCCAATTCTGAGGTGTGTCTAAGTTAGAGCAAATGGATTTGGCTTATACACAGCAACCGACTCGACGAGTCATGGGACTAGTGGGGACACGAGGTTTGCACCTCTATCTGCGGACACTTGAAGCTGCAGTTGAGGATGAAATCGTTACAGATGACGAAATGTCAATTCTTCAAGTCATTGCGAGAGCATTTGCTCTACCCGACGATGTCATGAGTGGCGCTTGGGACATTTTGCGAGATCAAATTGACAACCCTGTTGACCCAAAAGATGTACGCGCGCACGAGAAGCGGCAGATTGGAGATGCTACAACCTACCAGACAGCGCTGATTGCGGCCTTGGTCGATGAAGTCATCACAGAGGATGAGTGGTCAATGCTCGATGTCATGCGCAGAGTCATGGGAATTCAGCCTGGTGAACATGCACTGATCGAAGAAGCGGTTCGAGCCATGGCAGCAAATGTTGAGGACGGCGACTCATTTGTCTCTCGCTTGGATCGATACGTAACCCTCCATCCTTATCGTTAATCGCATCCCTACGGGATGCGCAGCAACCCTCATGACGGGGAAGGCATGTCGAGAAATCGATGCGCCTACAGTATGTTGCCTTTTTCTTGGTCGGTTTGATGCTCATTGCTCCAGCAATTGGCTTGTCG
The DNA here is from genome assembly GCA_937901365.1 of uncultured euryarchaeote. Lineage (GTDB taxonomy): Archaea > Thermoplasmatota > Poseidoniia > Poseidoniales > Thalassarchaeaceae > MGIIb-P. Next base: position 733 of record CALCEF010000288.1, read on the forward strand.
GAATCAATGCTTGAAGAGCAAACGGAATCAGAGAGTTCTGCACGTTCAACCAGCAACGCCCTTCTTTGGGGTGCCCAGGTCGCAGGTTCTGGAAGTACCGATGCTGTGATGGGTATTGACATGGATGCCATGGGTCACACCTATGTTTGTGGCTATTTCTACAATACAGCAACATTTGGGACGACCACACTGAGTTCAACAGGTAGCTACGACATCTTCGTTGGGCGCTTGAGCAATGGAGCTTGGGACTGGGTGCAGAAAGCGGGTGGTAGCAGCAGTGATCAGTGCCAAGACATCGCTGTTGATGATGGTGGTAATATCACAATCACCGGATATTATTACTCATCGAGTACCGCTACCTTCGGTTCCCAATCCGTATCAGGTCGTGGTAGCAATGACATCTTCATCTCACGATTGGACACCAATGGGACTTGGTTGTGGACCACAACTGCGGGTAGCAGCAGTTCCGACTATGGATATGGTGTTGCAATGGACAATTCTGGAAATGCATACGTCACTGGTTACTACTACAGCACAGGATATTTTGGTTCAATCACTTTGAATTCATACAGCTATGATGAGGCATTCTTGGCTAAATTGGACAATGCAGGTAATTTCGTATGGGCCAAGAGATTCTACGGTTCATACTACCAGAGGGGCCGTGATGTCGATGTCAATGCGAATGGGGATATTGCAGTAACTGGCGAATTTAGTTACCGAATCAATATCGAAGGTACTGAACTTTCACCTAGCTATCAATCGAGCAGTTACTACCGAGTGTGGGTTGCCAAGTTCACAAATTCGGGACAACTATCTTGGGCCAAGATGGCTGGATATCTTCAGTCATCTTACAGTTCATATGGACAAGGCGTCGGAATCGATGATGCAGGCAATGTGGCCGTCAGCGGCCGATTCCAGTATCTGATGGATTTCCATTCCAATAGCAATCACAGAATGTATGCTTACCAGCAGTCCAGTAACTGGGACTGCTTCGTTGCGAAATGGGACGCCAATGGTACCTATCAATGGGCTCAGAACGCAGGAGGTTCGAACACCGATTACTGCTACGATTTAGATATCGATAAGACAACTGGGAACATCACAGTCGCTGGAATGTACTACAACACGGCATGGTTTGGGAACACTCAACTATCCTCCTCGGGATCCTATGATGGATTCATGGCCCAAGTCCCATCTTCCGGTGGCTGGGATTGGATGAAGAAATTCGGTGGTTCCAGTACGGAGTATGGCTGGTCTGTGGCCGCCCGTAACGGTATGTTTGCGTTCGGTGGTTACTTCCACAATACAGCATCCGATGGTTCGGGACAAGTTTCGTTCAGTGCGGCCGCTGGTGCTGATGGATTCATCCTGATGTTTGGGGCTGACCAAGATGGAGATGGAATCGGAGATCAGGTCGATGATTTCCCATGGGAACCATCACAATGGTCGGATACAGATGGCGACGGTTATGGCGATAATCTAGATGGTTGGCAAGGTGATAGTTGTCCAACCGTATATGCCACATCAACCATCGATCGCTATGGTTGCCCAGATGCAGATGGTGATGGTTGGTCGGATGCCGGCGATGATTTGCCCTACGAACCAACCCAATGGATTGATGGTGATGGTGATGGATTTGGAGAAAACCCCGATGGCGTAACTCCTGACACCTGTCCCAATGAGTGGGGCGATTCATGGCGTGACCGCCTCGGTTGCAGAGATTTGGATTCCGATGGTCAATCTGATTTGAATGATTATTTCATGAACAATCCCACACAATGGTCAGATTCTGATAGTGACGGTTTGGGTGACAATTGGGGTGATCCCTCTTGGAATGATACTCGGGCAGAACATTGGCCTGGGATGTGGATTGAGAATGCAACCGTTGCAGATCCTACTCCACTCGATTTCGATGGTGATGGATTTGAAGATTTGAATGCAGGAGGTCCGTGGGGGCCTTACGATGACTGTGTATACGAAGCGGGCACATCTGTTCGAGATCGAATCGGCTGTGTAGACAGCGATGGTGACGGTTGGTCAGATGAAGGTGACGAAGTCGATGATAATCCAACTCAATGGGAAGATGCAGATGGCGACGGTTATGGTGACAACGCAGCAGGAACAGAATGGGATGCTTGTACAAATCGTCCAGGCACATCGACCCTAGATCGATTTGGTTGTCCTGACAATGATGGCGATGGCTGGTCTAACGACAATGATGAGTGCCCGTCATTGGCCAGTGTTCAGGACAATGGTTGCCCAGATAGCGACGGTGACGGTTGGGTCGATGATGGCATTGATGGCCAGATTGATGATTGTCCAGAAGAGTGGGGCACATCAACTGTTGACAGAAACGGTTGTCCTGATGCAGATAGTGACGGGACCTCTGATGAAAACGACCCATTCCACCTAGACCCTACCCAATGGTCCGATGAAGATGAAGATGGCTATGGGGACGAACCCGGTGGAACAGAAGCCGATGATTGCCTCAACTGGGCCGGCACGTCAAATCAGGGCGGTGTGTATGGTTGTGCTGATGGTGATGGTGACGGTTGGGCGGATCACATCGATTTGTGGAATACAGATGCAAATCTTTGGTCTGACTCAGATTTAGATGGCTATGCTGATCAGCGTGGCAATGACGAATTGTCAGACGATTGTCCTGAAGAATATGGAACGAGTACACGATTCTATCTAGGCTGTCCAGATATGGATGGTGATGGTTGGCCCGACATGAAGGATGCGGATACAGATGGAGATGGTTATCTCGACATGACTGAACTGAGTGCTGATCCTCCTTCTGATCCACTTGATGCTCTTTCAACTCCAGCGGATGCTGACAGTGACTTTGTTGCCGACCACGAAGAAATAGTTGAGAAATCTACGGTGGATGATCCAGTGATTCAAGGTGTGATTGTTGTACTCGCCAGTGGTTTACTCCTTACCCTCATCATGGCTTGGACTTTGTTCGCCACCGGTAAGGGCAAGCGGAAAGAATACGAAGAGATGTTGTTGATGGTTGAAGAAGCCGAAGGATTTGGTGGTCTCGCAGCTGTTGAAAAAGAACTGGACTCGATGTTGGAATCCAATCGGCTAGGTGCTGGACAAGGCCTATTGCTGAAAGATCGCTTAGAATCGCGTAGATTCGCTCTAGAGGACGATATTGCCGGTGCCTCATCCCATCCAGGTGGTGCTACAGAATCAGATTCAGATGCGGATCTGGCGATGATTCAAGAACACGGAAATGTGGGTTCTTGGGGAGATGATCAGTCACAGTGGACACCTGAGCAACAAGCGTGGTACGCTGAAGCCAAACAATGGGGTGGATACTACGATTCTGATGGAAATTGGGTCCCGCTCCAGTAATTCGTAAAACGCATTACTGCGAAGACATAAACTAGAGAAAACCGCATTTTTCGTGGAGATTCGATGCGGACCCTTGAAAAGGGGGTCGCGAGTCGCCGGGCTTACCGAAGTGGTGGTCAGAACCCCCTCGGAGTCCTGCAGGTGAAAATGAATGCACCCTGAAATGAAGGCCATTTACGACAGAGTCGTTGCTAGAGATCCGAACCAACCTGAATTCCATCAGGCCTGCCTTGAGGTCCTTGAGACCCTAGGTCCTGCCATTGATGCACATCCAGAGTATATCCCAATCGTTGAACGAATTTGTGAACCAGAGAGAATTATCCAATTCAGAGTCACATGGGTCGATGATGCAGGTAATTCTCAGGTCAACCGCGGATTCAGGATTCAGTATAACGGAGCGATTGGTCCATACAAGGGCGGTTTGCGATTCCATCCAAGCGTCAATGAAAGCGTTCTCAAATTCCTTGCATTTGAACAGATTTTCAAGAACAGTCTAACCGGTCTCCCAATGGGTGGTGGAAAGGGTGGTTCTGATTTCGATCCTAAAGGTAAATCCGATGCCGAAGTCATGCGTTTCTGTCAGGCATTCATGATGGAATTGTGGCGTCACATCGGGCACAACCTCGACGTTCCTGCTGGCGATATCGGTGTTGGTGGTCGTGAAATCGGTTACATGTTTGGGATGTACAAGCGTCTTCGAAACGACTTCGAAGGCGGTGTATTGACTGGAAAGGGACGCTCCTACGGCGGCTCTTTGATTCGTCCTGAGGCCACGGGATACGGTCTCGTATACTTCGCGCGGGAGATGCTGGCGACCAAAGACAAGTCATTTGATGGCGCTATTGTTGCAATCAGCGGTTCTGGTAACGTAGCTCAATTTGCCTGTGAAAAGGTCCTCGATCTAGGTGGCAAACCAGTCACAATGAGCGATTCGAGTGGTTGGATTCATGACCCTGCTGGAATAGATCGTGAAAAGTTGGCTTGGATCATGGATTTGAAGAACAACCGCCGTGGCCGAATCAGCGAATACGCAGACCACTTCGATGGTGTAACTTACACGAAATCCCAACCAGATCCTTCAATTAACGGGCTTTGGGCAGTTCCTGTTGACGTCGCTCTACCTTGCGCGACTCAAAATGAATTGAATGCCGAGGAAGCCCAGTCACTTGTCGATGCCGGTTGCACTGCTGTTGCAGAAGGTGCAAACATGCCTTGCACACCGGAAGCGGTCGAGATTTTCCTTGAGAATGGAATCCTATTCGCACCTGGCAAGGCTAGCAATGCTGGTGGAGTTGCAACATCTGGTCTTGAAATGAGTCAGAACAGCATGCGCATGAGTTGGACGCGAGAGCGGGTTGACGGCGAGTTGGAGAATATCATGATCAAGATTCATCAAAATGCGTTTGAGACCGCTGAAAAGTATGGTCAACCGGGCAACTATGTGTTCGGAGCAAACATCGCTGGCTTCCTCAAGGTGGCAGAAGCCATGATGGCTCAGGGTGTCGTCTAATACCCATACCCGAAACTCGCTATCATCATCAACACGTAGATGATAGCGATTAAGGTGCCCACCATGAATAGGTAAACCAGTACCAGGCTGGTAGTA